>JAIKWO010000126.1 GCA_024684675.1 Lachnospiraceae bacterium | reverse complement strand
AGCCTCCTGGCAGGCGATCTCTTACCGGAGATTGCGTCTGTCATGAAAGAATTGGATAAGTAAAGGACAATTAAGATGTTTGATTTTGACCAATATGCCCGCACTTACGTGCTGGTGAATCTGGATCATATCGTTCAAAATTTGGAGAATATGAAGGCGAATATCGCCAAAGATACGAAAATGATTGCCGTGATCAAAGCAGACGGCTATGGGCATGGCGGTGTAGAGATCGCAAGTGCGATCAGGGATCTTCCGTTCCTGTACGGATTTGCGACCGCAACCTATGAGGAGGCCAGGGAGCTTCGAAGCAGCGGCGTTGTAAAGCCCGTTCTGGTGCTTGGTTATACATTTCCGTACTGCTATGAGGAGATGGTTCGAAGTGATATCCGGACGGCGCTTTTCCGTCTTGATACGGCGCGGGAACTGTCCGATACGGCGGTGCGCCTGAATCGAAAAGCGAAGGTGCATATCAAGGTTGATACGGGCATGAGCAGGATCGGTATCAGACCGGATGAGTGCGGCCTTTCTTTTGTGAAGGAATGCATGGCACTTCCCGGCCTTTTAATCGAAGGTATTTTTACGCATTTTGCAAAAGCCGACATGACGGACTTTTCGCCTGCGATCAGGCAGTATGAGATGTTCCGTGATTTTACGGCTAGGATAGAAACAGAGCTTTTGCTTTCGATTCCCGTTAAGCACTGCTCCAACAGTGCTGGGATCATCCGGATGCCGGAAGCGAATCTTGATGTGGTACGTGCCGGCATTACGTTGTATGGACTGTGGCCGTCCGATGAAGTGGAGCAGGATATTGTCGAGCTTCATCCGGCGCTTTCTTGGAAATCCCATATTGTCTTTATCAAGGACCTGGAAGCCGGCAGAGAGATCAGCTACGGCGGGACTTTTCGCGTAGAGCATCCGATGAAAGTCGCAACGATTCCGGTCGGCTATGCGGACGGCTATCCAAGGAGCCTTTCTAATAAGGGCTATGTTTTGATCCGCGGCAAGAGAGCACCGATCCTGGGACGTGTCTGCATGGATCAGATGATGGTGGATGTGACCGCGATCCCGGATGCGACGGAAGGCGATGAAGTTGTGCTGATCGGGTCAAGCGGCAGCCTTTGCATTACTGCGGAAGAGCTTGGCGACTTATCGGGGCGTTTTAACTACGAGCTTGTGTGCGACATTTCCCCGCGTGTTCCGCGTATTTATGAGCGGGATGGCAGATTCTTTTTATAAACTGCCTTGATCTTGATTTGAAAAGGAGATTTTTACAATGGACGAATCCGGCTCATCCGGTTGTATATTGATCATGCTGGCGTTTGCGATCATTGACTTTGTGGTCTTTGGTTTCGGAACGGCGCTTCGCAATTTAAATGATAAAGAAGTGGAGCAGACGGCACTTGCCGACGATGGCAGAAGCGGCAGAGCAAGAGCGCTTTTAAAGATCATGGCGGTTCCGCGCCGGTACTATGTAACTGCGCAGTTTGCGGCGATCTCGATCCATATGTTGATCGGATGCCTTTATTGGAAATACTTTGCGGGTTTGGTCAGGGATGCGGTTACCTCTTTTGGCTTTGCTGATCTTCCTACGACGATCATCGCATATCTTTTATCCGGACTTGCGATCCTTTATGTCTTTTTGACTGTTGTAGTCGTTCTTCCAAGGCGCCTTGGCGCAAGGAAGCCGGAGCAGTTCTGCTATTGTACGCTTCCCGTGATGCAGACGCTGATCGTGATCTTAAGTCCATTTTGCGCTTTGATCTCTCTGTCTGCCGATCTTCTTGGTCGTCTGTTTGGTATGGGCGCTCATTTTGAAGAAACGGATGTGACGGAGGATGAGATCATCTCGATGGTCAACGAAGGCCATGAGCAGGGCGTATTGCAGGCGAGCGAAGCCGAGATGATCACCAATATTTTTGAACTCGATGATAAGGAAGCGCAGGATATCATGACGCACCGCACCAATATCATCGATATCGACGGGAATACGACGCTTTCGGATGCAATCACGTTTATGCTTGAAGAGAGCAAGAGCCGTTATCCGGTTTATGAAGACGACATCGATCATATCATCGGTATCCTGCATTTCAAAGATGCGATCCGCATGATGAAGAGCAAGCCCGCATACGAAAGCAAGCCGATCAAATCGATCAAAGGTCTTCTGATGGAGGCTAAGTTCATCCCGGAGACGCGCAATATCAATGCGCTCTTTAAAAATATGCAGTCCATGAAGCTGCAGATGGTCATTGTTATCGACGAGTACGGTCAGACGGCCGGCCTTGTTGCGATGGAGGACATCCTTGAAGAGATCGTCGGCAACATTCTCGATGAGCACGACGAGGACGAAGCGCACATCCGCGTAAAGAATGAAAAGGAATACATTATTGAAGGTCTTACGCCGATCGAGGACGTGGAGGAGCAGCTCGGGATCTCGCTGAAAGAGGATGCGTTCGAGACGCTGAACGGATTTATGATTTCCAAGATGGAGCATATCCCCGAGGATAAGGAGAAGTTCGAAACGATAGTGGAAGGTTATCGCTTCCGCATTTTGAAAGCACAGAATAAAATGGTTCAATCGGTTTTGGTAACAAAACTTGAAGATGAATCCCGAACATGATACTATATCAAGGTTGAAATAGGTTTTTTAAGGAGAGGAATATGTCCGGACATTCAAAATTTGCAAACATTAAACATAAGAAAGAGAAAAATGACGCCGCAAAAGGCAAGATTTTTACGATCATCGGTCGAGAGATCGCTGTTGCCGTTAAAGAAGGCGGCCCCGATGTTGCCAACAACTTTAAACTTGCAGCTGTTGTTGCAAAGGCAAAAGCCGCAAATATGCCTAATGATACGATCGAACGCGGTATCAAAAAGGCAGCCGGCGACGCAGGCAATGTCAACTACGAATATGCAACCTACGAAGGGTATGGTCCGAACGGAATCGCGATCATTGTAAAGACACTGACCGATAATAAGAACCGTACCGCTGCCAATGTCAGAAGTGCATTCACAAAAGGTCAGGGAAGCATCGGCGCGCAGGGCTGCGTATCCTATATGTTCGATGAGAAGGGCCTCTTTATTGTCGATAAGGAAGAATGCGACATGGATGCTGACGATCTGATGATGCTGGCACTCGATGCAGGCGCGGATGATTTCAGCGACGAAGAAGACAGCTTTGAGATCTATACAACGCCCGATGCGTTTGAAGATGTACGTAAGAAGCTCGAAGAGGAAAAGATTCCGATGACGAGCGCAGAGGTAACCATGATCCCGCAGAATTATGTGGAGCTGACCGACGAGACTGCGATCAAGAATCTGCAGAGGACACTCGATCTTCTGGATGAAGATGATGACGTGCAGAATGTTTACACCAACTGGGATGAGTGATCCTGACGGGAGCGATCAACATGCATTTTTACGATAATTATAATGAGATCAATCAGGGCTTTAAGCGCCGTGATTATGAGAAGAATTTCGAAAAATATCTCGAAACCTATCGATCTGACTTTGTTGATATCCGTAATCGTGTTCTTTCCGAGAATGCTACGGCGGAGATCGCACGTATTGTCGATGAGATCGTAGCGGATGCCAAGGCGATCCTGGATGCGGAGACATCCTCCCTTGCGAAGGAGACCGTACGGATCAACTTGAATATGTATACGGTGACGTTCCTGCTTCCTGCGTTTGTATCCTTCGGCGAGCTCGAGATGAAGCCGCTTACGGATGCACTTTGCGCAAAATGGGCAGAAGTGTTTAAGAACAGCAATATCAAGGCAACCTCACGTGATCATATTCAAAGTGGATTTAAGACGAAGCTTTGCTATATCACGACAGCGGTTTGTGAGAGCCTTCACAAAGGCGAAGACTGCTATGAGCTGTGCCTTTTGCGTGATTATCGTGACGGGTATTTGCTTTTGCAGGAGGACGGTTCTGCCATAGTTGATACCTATTACGACATCGCTCCGACTATTGTAAAGAGGATCGATAAGAGTGGGGACCGTGATGCTGCATACCGTATGCTTTGGGAGCAGTATATCAGACCTTGCGTATCCATGATCGAAGAGAACCGTAACGAAGAATGCAAAGTGACCTACGAAACAATGGTCAACATGCTTCGCAAGAAATATATGGAAGATTACCAATGAAGTGGAAGAAAAGTGTCTTCACCGGTCTTTGGTGGATCATATCTTACATATTAAGCTGTGTGACGCTGGCGGCAATTGGCGTCCCATTTATTAAAAATGCGGGATTGGAACAACCTGAATTCCGCATTTTGCTTTTATGCCTTCTTTTCGCAGCAGAGATTGTTCTTTTCTTTTTGCTGCATTCCCTTGTTTTATATTTTCGCCCTACGGACGCAGAGCATCATGAAGATCGTCCGGGCAGAGGCTATGCGCTTATTTTTGGCGCCTCAGTTTTGTTTATCATCGGGATGGCACTTGCTGTCAGGATCGGTTATATCAGTACCACCGGTTCTACGCTTACCGGCGATCTGTCTCTTTATGAGCATGCAAAAATATCAGCCGGCGGGATCCCGCTTCTTGCGCACAATGGTGAGACATTCTATGTGGCGCTTTTATCCGTCATATTATCGTTTTCCGGCAACAACCCGGAGACGGTTATCTATTTCCAGACGGTGCTCCAGTGCCTTTCCATCTGTTTCGTTTTCGCTTTTGTGAAGATGTCGATCGGCAGAACGGCAGCTGTTTTTGCGGCTTTTGCGGCTGCATTTGCGCCTACGCTGATCACGGAACTGAATACGGTTTCGCCCGGCACGCTGTTGACGACAGCGATCCTTTGTGTTCTTTGTATTGCGGCGGGCGTTCTTCGCTATACGGCAAAAGAAGAGAAATGCGGCATAATTTGCGTTCTGCATTTCCTGTTTCTTGGACTTTTTTCGGGCGGCCTTTTCTATTTGGATTTATCCGGCATTATCGTTTCGGTGATCATCTTCCTGGCTTTTCTTTGCTTGAAATATCGATGTCATATTTTCGGCAAGATCCTTCAGGGATTTGTATATCTGATCGGTCTGGCCAGTGCAGTGGCGCTTCTGATCTTAATGGAATCCGAATTGACCGGTCATCCCTATGTATCCGTAAGAGGAGCTTTTATTCACAATCAGGAGTTTTCCGTGCGTTTTACGATCCCGCCTGTGCCGTCCCTTGAACAGAGTATTGCGATTTGTGTTTTGCTTGTGTTCATATCCTTCGGCATGTTCGGTTTTTTCAAGCAGTCATATGACAAGGGCTTGATCGTGATCATGCTTTGTGTTGTCACTGCAGTCGGAATTGCGTTGCATGCTTTTTCGATCAAGCTGGATATGCTCGGTATCGCAGCGCTTATCATGACAGCGTCTTGCGGGGTGCAGTATTTTGCGGATCTGTGGGTTGGAGAAGCAGATGAAGTGCCTGTTGTGGTTGAGAAGAAAGAAGAGGCTTTTGCGGGTTATGCGAGTTTGGAGCCTACTTTAGTCATTCCAAGTGACGCGCCGACGCAGGAACAAAACGGTGAAAAGAAAGTGAAGTTTATTCCGAATCCGCTTCCCGTGCCTAAAAAACATGTCAAAAGGGAATTGGATTTCGGAAAAGAAGTGGCGGATGAAGACATGCGATACGACATTGAGGTATCCGCCGACGATGATTTTGATATCAAATAGTTATTCAGCGGCATCATCGGTTGAAGATTCCTCTTCGTCCGGGGTGCCTTCTTTTTGCTTTGTTTCGGTTACGACCGTAACATTCTCATCGTCCGGAAGCTCGCCGGAGAGGATCGTGCCGATGTATTCGACACGTTTAAAAGCGCGGGAATAATACTCGCGTGCGGCATCTGCATACTGCGGATTGACAGCCTCGGCATCATCGAATGCCTGGTGGTAGAGTGATACGGATTTGCTTAAGTTGGCAGCGGCGTCATCTGCGAGCTCTTCAACGCTGGCAAACTGCTGGGGGACTTCGAGATTGCCCATTTTGGCAAATTCCGTTTCCATCTCATCAAGGCAGGACAGAAGCTGGTTGATTCCCTGCTCGTCATTGGGATCGATCTCATCGATCGTCTCGACAAGACCGGAGACATTCTCACGAAATTCGGTCATTTCTGCCTTATATTGTTCAAGTGCTTCGCTTTCTTTATTGCCGCATCCGGTAAAGGTCAATGCAGTCATACAAAGAAGAAGCATACATACGCTTTTTTTCACAGTGATACCCCCTGTTTTTACCTTATCTAATTTATCATACTTCCGTTTGTGAAGCAAGAAACGCAGGATATATGGGGGCTTTCGTTTGCGCAAAAGCGCAAACCATGCTATATTTTGAAATGTAGCCGTAAACGGCTGGATGTAGAGGGTCATATGAATAAAACGGATTTTTGGAATCTTTGTCATACAAAACGCATATATTTGGACGGTGCGATGGGTTCGAACCTCATTAAGCGCGGCATGCCGGTGGGGTGCTGCCCGGAGGAGTGGATTCTCGCTCATAAAGATATTGTCGTCGACCTCCAGCGAGAATATGTCGATGCAGGAACGACGATCCTGTATGCACCGACTTTTACTGCGAATGAGATCAAGTTGGCGGAATACGGACTTGCGGATCGTCACGATGAGATCAATAAGGGTCTGATCGCAGTATCCAAAGAAGCGGCAGACGGTCGCGCTTATGTAGCGGCTGATCTTACGATGACAGGCAAGCAGCTTCGCCCGATCGGACCGCTTGATTTTGAAGAGCTTGTCGATGTCTATAAAAAGCAGATTCGTGCATGCGAAGAGGGCGGTGCGGATCTGATCGTTGTTGAGACGATGCTTTCTCTTCAGGAGACGAGAGCTGCTGTGATCGCCGCAAAAGAAGTCAGCGAACTGCCGATCATGGCGACCCTTTCTTTTGACAATGACGGGAAGACGATGTTCGGAACTGATGCAAAGACCGCCGCTGTCACGCTATCCGCACTTGGCGTATCGGCTGTTGGAACGAACTGCAGTGCGGGCCCTGATATGCTGCTTCCGATTATTGAAGCGATGGCATCCGTAACGGATATTCCGATCATTGCCAAGCCCAATGCGGGTCTTCCTGTGCTGGATGCTGAGGGGAATGCAATTTATGATATGGATCCTGATACGTTTGCATGCGAGACTGCAAAGCTGGCTGATGCAGGCGCGTCTTTGCTGGGCGGTTGCTGCGGCACGGATCCGGAATACATTCGCAAACTGGTGGAAGCAACAAAAGATATTCCGCTTCCTTCCGGTAAGGAGATCAAAAAGCGTTTTCTCACAAGCGAACGGCAGACGCTTTCGTTTGATTTAATCGATCGCTTCATCGTAGTAGGTGAACGAATCAATCCGACCGGCAAGAAGAAGCTACAGGAAGCTTTTCGCGCAGGCGATCTCGAGATGGCGATCCGCTTTGCGGAGGAGCAAGAGGAGGCCGGTGCCAAGATCCTGGATATCAATGTCGGCATGAGCGGCATTGATGAAAAGGAGCTGATGCTTCGCACGATGGAAGAAGTGATGCAGGTATCCAAGCTGCCTCTTTCAATCGATTCAAGCTATATTGAAGTTCTGGAGAGTGCGCTTCGCCGTTATCCCGGTCGTGCGCTTGTAAACTCCGTTTCCTATGAATTTGAGAAAATGGAGCGTCTGCTCCCGGTCATCAAGAAATACGGGGCGATGTTCATCCTGCTTCCCGTATCGGAAGAAGGCCTTCCGAAGTCGCTTGAAGAGAAGATCGACAATATTGAGAAAATCCTTGAAAGAGCGTATGCGCTTGGTTTTTCCAAAAGGGATATTGTTGTGGACGGGCTCGTTGCTACTGTCGGTGCAAACGCCGTTGCGGGCATTGAGACGATCGAGACGATCCGGTATTGTAAGGAGAACGGCCTTGCCACGATCTGCGGCCTTTCCAACATTTCCTTCGGTCTTCCTGAACGAAAATATGTGAATACCGCATTCCTTTGCATGGCGATGCAGGCGGGACTTACGATGGCGATCGCGAACCCCGGTCAGGATCTTCTGATGAACTGTATGGCTGCTGTAGACCTTCTGTTGAATAAGAAGGATGCGGGGGATGCGTATCTGAAGCGCATCACGCGCTATAAGGAGCTTCATCCGGAGGGAGATGCGCCGGCTGCTTCCGGTGCAGCGCCTGCGCCGAAGCCCGTCAGTAATCCCTTAGAAGAGGGTAAGACCCCAATTCAGATCGCAATCTTAAAAGGGAAGAAGAACAAGGTCAAAGATCTTGTGCAGGAAGCATTGGGCGGCGGCGCATCACCGAAAGAGATTTTGGATACGGAACTGATGCCTGCCATCACTGAAGTCGGCGATCTTTACGATAAGGGGATCTTTTTTCTCCCGCAATTGATCGGCGGCGCAGAGACAATGAAGCTTGCGATCGAAGTGATCGAGCCGCTCCTTTTAAACAGCGGTACATCCAGGAAGCTTCCGACCATCGTGATCGCAACCGTAAAAGGCGATGTGCATGATATCGGGAAGAATCTGGTGGCGCTGATGCTCAAGAACTTCGGTTTTGATATTATTGATCTTGGAAAAGATGTGCCTCGCGAAGTGATCGTACAGACGGCGATCGATCATAACGCGAGCGTGATCGCGCTTTCCGCATTGATGACAACAACGATGCAGGAGATGCGCCATGTAATCGAATACGCACGGGAAAAAGGCGTGACCGCTAAAGTGATTATCGGCGGTGCCGTGATCACGCAGGAGTATGCAGATGAGATCGGTGCGGACGGTTATGCGACGGATGCTGCCGATGCGGTGCGTGTCGCAAAGAATCTGCTTGGGATTGAGTGAGCGCCTAAATGATATGAAAAACCCTTGATCGGTGAGATCAGGGGTTTTACTATGCTTTGGTTAATCTTCGGTGATCTGCACTTCCTGACGAAGGTTGTATTTGTCGAGGATCGCATTGATCTTTTCCGTCGGCGTAAGAACATTACTGAGCGAAGAGTCGTGATTCGAAAAGTCAATGATGGATGCCAGGAACTTGCTCATGTCGGCCTCTAAGAAGTAAGGCTTTTCCTTTAATTCCGGCGGCAGATAGCAGAGGTTCGTGGTAATCACTCTATCAAAAACGCATTGTTCATATGCTTCATCGAATTTCTTTAAGCCGTTTGTAAAGAGACCGAATGTCGCACATAAGAACACGCGCTTTGCGTTCATTTTTTTCAGCTGACGCGCCGTATCCAGGATGCTTTCGCCGGAGGAGATGATATCGTCGATGATGAATACATCTTTGCCGTCGATATTATCGCCTAAGAATTCGTGTGCGACGATCGGATTCTTGCCGTTAACGATCGTTGTATAGTCGCGTCTCTTATAGAACATACCGGTATCGACGCCAAGAACGCCGGCAAAGTATACCGCACGATCAAGTGCACCTTCGTCGGGACTGATGACGGTTGTGTGTTCTTTGTCGATCAGGAGATCTTCTTCATTCTCCAGGAGGGCGCGTAGGAACTGGTAGTGCGCCGTGAAGTTATCAAAACCCGCAAGCGGGATGGAATTCTGTACACGCGGATCGTGCGCATCAAAGGTAATGAAATTGGATACCCCCATTTCGAAGAGCTCTTCGAGCGCGTATGCACAGTCAAGCGATTCCTGACCGTTCCGTTTATGCTGTCTGCCCTCATATAAGAACGGCATGATCACGTTGATGCGGTGCGCCTTGCCGTTGCAGGCAGCGATCACACGCTTTAAGTCCTGATAATGATCATCGGGAGACATGTGATTTGTATAGCCGTTCAGCTGATAGGTAATGCTGTGATTGCAGATATCAACCAGAATATACAGATCCTTGCCTCGGATACTTTCATGGAAGACACCTTTGCCTTCACCGGATCCGAAACGCGGGCATTCAAAATTGCAAAGGTAGTTGCTTTCCGTGTAACCTCTGAATGCGGGATCTTTCTTTAATGAATGATGGATATCTTTACGAAAGCTGACAAGATAATTGTTGACGCTTCTGCCGAGTGCTTCGGCGGAAGACAGAGCGATCAGTTTGAGCGGAGCAACCGGGAGAGCGGTTTCCAGCTTTTTGATATTCGGCATAACTTCCTCCGTGGATGGTCGAAAACTTGATTTTCAACAGTTCTTTTATATCATTCTGCTAGTGACACGTCAAGGAAATTCGAGTAAAATATCCATGTGTGGAAATAGCATTTTAGGAGTAAACATGAAGCAAAAAGGTCATCTCATCGGCCGCGTACTGGCAGGCAGTATTGCTGAAGAAGTCGGTATCGAGGCAGGAGATGTTTTGTACAAAATAAATGATCATGAGATCACGGACATATTCGATTATCAGTACTATATTCAGGATGAGTATATCGAGGTTTTGATCCAAAAGCCGTCCGGCGAAGAGTGGATCTTGGAGATTGACAAGGACTACGACGAGGATCTCGGTCTGGAATTTGAAAACGGACTGATGGACGACTATCGGTCCTGTCATAACAACTGCATATTCTGTTTTATCGATCAGATGCCCAAGGGAATGCGTGATACTTTATACTTTAAAGATGATGATTCCCGGCTTTCTTTTTTACAGGGCAATTACGTGACGCTGACCAATATGTCGGATCATGACCTTGACCGGATCATTCTCTATCACCTATCCCCGATCAATGTTTCGATTCAGACCACGAATCCGGAGCTTCGTTGCATGATGCTGCACAACCGCTTCGCGGGTGAGGCGCTCAAGAAGGTGGATAAGCTTTACGAGGGCGGCATTACGATGAACGGACAGATCGTTCTCTGTAAGGGCGTGAACGATGGCGCGGAATTGGAACGGAGCATTTCCGATCTGACGCGTTATATACCGCTGATGGAGAGCGTTTCGGTCGTTCCGGTCGGTCTTTCCAAATACCGCGAAGGGCTCTATCCGCTTGAGCCTTTTGGAAAGGAAGATGCGATCGAGGTGCTCTCGATCATTCATAAGTGGCAGGATCGGATCTATAAAGAGCATGGGATCCATTTTATACATGCAAGTGATGAATGGTATATCCTGGCCGGTATGGAACTTCCGGAAGAAGAGCGGTACGACGGGTACCTGCAGCTTGAAAACGGTGTCGGTATGCTTCGCCTGATGATGAATGAGTTTCGGGAGGCGATGGAAGAGATGCGCAGCAATGCAAAGACCTATGCCGGGATCGGCGCGCATACACTTTCTGTTGCGACGGGAAGGCTGGCGGCGCCTTTTGTCAAAAAGATGGCAGATGAGATCTGCGAAGTCCTTTCGGAGCTGACGATTCATGTTTATGAGATTCGGAATGATTTCTTCGGTGAACTCATTACGGTATCGGGGCTTTTGACAGGGCAGGATATTGCGGCGCAGCTTAGAGGCAAGGAGCTTGGCGAGTGCCTTCTTTTGCCACAAAATGTGCTCAGATCCGGCGAAGAAGTCTTCCTGGATGACATGACTTTGACCGAGCTTTCCGATACTTTACAAGTAAAAGTAAATATTGTAAAATCAGACGGACATGCGCTCGTTGACGCCGTGACCTCCTGTTTTTAGGCTGGATCGCGGCTTTACTTACATGGAGTGAAGTTTATGAGTAAAAAAAGAGGAAAACCGATCGTTGCCGTGGTGGGCAGACCGAATGTCGGCAAATCGACACTGTTCAATGCTCTTGCGGGAGAGATGATCTCCATCGTTAAGGATACACCCGGTATTACGAGAGACAGAATATATGCAGATGTCACCTGGCTTGATCACGCGTTTACGCTGATCGATTCAGGCGGTATCGAGCCCGACTCTTCGGACGTGATTCTTTCGCAGATGCGTGAGCAGGCGGAGATCGCGATTTCGACTGCAGATGTCATCCTGTTTATGACGGATGTGCGACAGGGGCTTGTTGATGCGGACTCAAAGGTGGCGGACATGCTTCGAAGATCGCATAAGCCCGTCATTTTAACGGTCAATAAAGTGGACGATCACAATAAGATGATGCCCGATGTATATGAGTTTTATAATCTTGGCATCGGGGATCCGATTCCGATCTCGGCAGCGAACCGCACCGGTATTGGCGAGCTGCTTGACGTCGTGGTGGAGCATTTTGATAAGACGGAAGCAGACGAGGAAGAAGATGACCGCCCGAAGGTTGCAATCGTCGGGAAGCCCAATGTCGGCAAGTCTTCGATTATCAACAAGCTGATCGGCGAGAACCGTGTGATCGTATCTGATGTGGCGGGCACGACGCGTGATGCGATCGATACGGAAGTCGTTCATAATAAGAAAGAGTATGTTTTGATCGATACGGCGGGGCTTCGCCGTAAGAACAAGATCAAAGAAGAGCTTGAACGCTACATGATCGTTCGTACGGTCAGCGCCGTAGAGCGCGCCGATGTGGTTGTTCTGGTCATTGATGCATCTGAGGGCGTGACCGAGCAGGATGCCAAGATTGCCGGCATCGCACATGAGCGCGGCAAGGGCGTGATCATCGCCGTGAATAAATGGGATCTTGTGGAAAAAGATGACAAGACCATCTACAAATTCACGAGCAAGGTCAAGGAAACGCTTTCGTTTATGCCGTATGCGGAGCTTCTGTTCGTATCTGCCGAGACGGGGCAGCGTCTGCCTAAGCTGTTTGACATGATCGATATGGTTATCGAGAATCATGCGCTCAGGGTTGCAACAGGTGTCTTGAATGAGATCATGACGGAAGCCGTTGCGCTTCAGCAGCCGCCCAGCGATAAGGGCAAGCGCCTGAAGCTTTTCTATATCACACAGGTTGCGGTCAAGCCGCCGACGTTTGTGATCTTTGTAAATGATAAGGAATTGATGCATTTTTCTTATACGAGATATATCGAGAACCGGATCCGCGATGCGTTTGGATTCCGGGGAACGCCGCTTCGTTTTATCATCAGGGAGAGGAAGGAGAACTAGATGGTACGAATCGTATGCCTCCTGATCGGATATGTGTTCGGTCTGTTTCAGACCGCCTATATATATGGCAAAGCAAAAGGAATCGATATCAGAGAGCATGGCAGCGGGAATGCCGGAACGACCAATACGCTCCGTGTGTTCGGTCTGAAAGCCGGACTGATCGTGCTTCTTGGCGATCTTTTAAAGTGCGCTGTGGCGATCGTTCTTGTTCGTTTTACGATCGGACGATCCTATCCGGACATGCTTTACCTCTTGCTGATCTATACCGCTGCAGGCGTAATCCTGGGGCATGATTTTCCGTTTTATCTGAATTTCAAGGGTGGCAAAGGGATCGCGGCAACTGCCGGACTGATCGCGGCTTTTCACCCGTACTTTATTCCGGTCGGGCTGATCGCATTCTTTACGATCTTTTTTACGACGCATTATGTATCGCTCGGATCCTTATGCGTTTATGCGGCTTTCATTACGCAGCTTATCGTAATGGGACAGTGCGGCTTTTTTGGAATGGAACCGGTGCTTCTCTATGAGATGTATGCGGTCGGTGCTTTCATGACTTTTATGGCATATTTCCAGCACCGCGCCAATATTGTGCGCCTTTTGAAAGGGGAAGAACGCAAGACCTATCTGTTCAAGAAGAACGAACAGTAGAGACAGTATATACAATAGAATATAATTAAAAAACACTCTGCCGGGAACGGCATAATATTCGCGAAGGAGACTTGGAGATGGAGAGAATAAGTGTTTTGGGAGCAGGCAGCTGGGGGACCGCCCTTGCAAGGCTCCTTTGTAACAATGGGCATGATGTGACCATGTGGTCTGCTCTGCCTGATGAGATTCGTGCGTTAAAAGCGCATGGTGAGAACTGTGAAAAGCTGCCCGGTGTTAAGCTTCCGGCATCGATGCGTTTTACGGATGATTTAAAGGAAGCGGTGTCGGATCGGGATATCCTTTTACTTGCTGTTCCGTCAGGTTTTGTCAGAAGTACGGCAGCAAAGCTTGTCGGGCTTATTCCGGACGGTCAGATCATTGTGAACGTTGCAAAAGGAATCGAAGAGAGCACGCTGAAAACGCTCTCGGAAGTGATAGAAGATGAGTTGCCTACGGCGAATGTTGTCGTTTTATCGGGACCTTCCCACGCAGAAGAGGTCGGGCGTGATATCCCGACATCGATTGTAGCCGGGGCACACAGAAAGACAACGGCAGACTATATTCAGAATACATTTATGAGTGAATCTTTCCGGGTATACACGAGCCCGGATCTTCTCGGTATTGAACTTGGCGCTGCTTTGAAAAATGTTGTGGCGCTGGCCGCAGGCATCGCAGACGGCCTTGGCTATGGCGATAATACAAAAGCAGCACTCATCACGCGCGGGATGGCGGAGATCACGAAGCTTGGCGTGGAGATGGGCGGCAGGGCAGAGACTTTTGCCGGTCTTTCAGGTATCGGCGATCTGATCGTGACGTGCGGGAGTATGCATTCCCGTAACAGACGCGCAGGCATTTTGATCGGGCAGGGACACACTTATGAAGAGGCAATGGCGGAAGTCAAGCAGGTTGTAGAGGGCGTATACAGCGCGAAGGCGGCGCTGAAGCTTGCACACAAATATCATGTGGAGCTTCCGATCTGCGAGCAGGTAAATGCCGTCTTATTTGAAGGAAAAGACGCGGGTGAAGCAGTCAGAGAACTGATGCTCCGCGATAAAAAAATAGAAAACAACGATATGCTTTGGAGGACCTAATGGAGAACAGTTTTAACGGAACATCGGAATACGTCGCGTCTGAGCAGCTGATGGCTAGTGTGAATGTCGCGATCGCACTGCAGAAGCCGCTTCTGATTAAGGGAGAGCCCGGCACCGGTAAGACCATGCTGGCGGAGGCGGTTGCCAAGTCTCTTGGCAGAAAGCTTTTAATCTGGAACATCAAGTCTACGACGAAAGCGCAGGACGGTCTTTACATGTATGATACGATCCAGCGTCTCTACGACGGGCAGTTCGGTGAAGAAGGCGTTGATGATATTGCCAGATATATTAAGCTCGGCAAGCTCGGTGAAGCATTTGACAGCGACGAACAGGTCGTTTTGCTGATCGATGAGATCGATAAGGCGGATCTGGAGTTCCCGAATGACCTTTTATGGGAGCTTGACCAGATGGAATTCTATATTCATGAGACCAGACGTACTGTAAAGGCTAAGCATCGTCCTATTGTGATCATCACATCCAATGCGGAAAAGGAACTGCCGGATGCATTTCTGCGCCGTTGCATTTTCCATTATATCGAATTCCCGGATGCGGCACTGATGGACGAGATCGTCAAGACGCACTATCCGGATGTTGATCAGAACCTTTTGGATCAGGCGATGGAAGCTTTTTACAATATCCGCAGCATGCGCGAGATCAGAAAGAAACCGAGCACTTCGGAACTGATCGATTGGGTCAATGCGCTTCAGATCGGCGGCATCAGTGCTTCCGAGATTAAAGAGAAGCTTCCGTTTGTCGGTGTGATCGTAAAAAAGGATGAAGATCTTGAAACAGTGAAGCACAGCGTAGAATAGGTGATACATGTTTCTAAAATTTTTTGACAAGCTCAAAGAAAAGGGACTCAAGGTAACGCTCGGAGAGTGGCTTACGCTGCAGGAAGC
>JAIKWO010000056.1 GCA_024684675.1 Lachnospiraceae bacterium | reverse complement strand
AAAGCCGTCAATGATCGGCATAACAATTTTTATAAAAGACTGCAGTCCTGTCATGATATTGATGCCATGGAACAAAACATAGTAGAACGATATGGCCGCAGCCAGTACAAGGAATGTCGTTATGCCCCAGGAGACATATTTTTTGTCAGGTTTCATGCTTCCCCCACAAAGTGAATTGTTTTAGTTAACGTAAATATTATAACATACTTCAGATTTTGTATCTAAAAAAGAATGAAAAAAAGGGCAAAAATCGTTATAATTGATACGATGAAAGAACGGAGATAAGAATGAGGTTACAACAAGTATTAAGTCTGACAAGAAAAGCAATCGATGATTATCATATGATCGAAGAAGGCGATCGAATTGCAGTCGGTATTTCAGGTGGTAAGGATTCTCTTACGCTTTTATATGCCCTTCACGGGCTGATGCGTTTCTATCCCAAGCACTTTACGGTCCATGCCATCACAGTCGATCTGGGCTTCCAAAACCTTGATCTTAGCGGGATCGAAAAGATGTGCAAGGACCTTGATGTTCCCTATTCGATCATCAGAACGGATATCGGCTCGATCATATTTGAAGACCGAAAAGAATCCAACCCCTGTGCACTTTGTGCCAAAATGCGTAAAGGCGCATTAAATGAAGCGATCAAAAAGGCCGGGTGCAACAAAGTGGCCTATGCGCATCATAAAGACGATGTGATAGAGACAATGATGCTTTCCCTTGTTTATGAAGGACGTTTTCATACCTTTTCACCGGTCACTTACCTTGATCGGATGGACCTGACGGTGATCAGACCTCTCATTTACATGAATGAAGTGGATGTGATCGGCTTTATCAATAAGCACCAAATCCCGGTTGTCAAAAGTCCATGCCCGGCAGATGGTCATACCAAGCGCGAATACGCGCACGAACTGATTCGAGATATCAATTTAAACGCTCCCGGCGTAAAGGAAAGGATGTTTACTGCTATCCGGTCGGCTCATATCGACAGATGGTAAGCGCGTTTATGGAAAAAAAGATCAATTATCACGATGAACAGAATAAGATCAATATCCTGCGTATGCGCGAAGTCTTAGCCACTCTTCCACCGTTTTGTAAGCAGTTCTTCCGCGGGATCGAAAACCAGACGTCAGCACGAACAAGACTGGCTTACGCCTATGATATTCGGCTGTTTTTCGAGTTCTTACACGAAAAGAACCCAGCCTGTGCAAAGATGGAGATCACCGGCTATCCTCTTTCACTCCTTGATCAGATCAGCCGCGAAGATGTAGAAGAATACATGGAATATCTCTCACTCTATGAGCGAGAAGGTCTCGAGATCACAAATGACGAGCGTGGCAAAGCAAGAAAGCTTGCATCACTTCGAAGCTTTTATAATTACTACTTTACAAGCGAACTGATCTCTACCAATGCGCCATCTCTTGTGCCAATGCCCAAGCTCCATCAAAAAGAGATCATACGCCTGGATCCCAATGAAGTTGCAATGCTGCTTGATCAGGTTGAAGACGGAACCTCCCTTACTGAAAAGCAAAAAGATTTTCATAAGAAAACAAGGGTTCGTGATCTGGCACTATTAACATTGCTTCTCGGGACCGGTATCCGAGTATCCGAATGCGTCGGATTGGATTTAAATGATGTGGATTTCGATAACCTCCGTATCAAGATCAGACGAAAAGGCGGATATGAAGACGTTGTCTACTTCGGGGATGAAGTAGAGAATGCGCTGATGGATTATTTAGAAGAGCGAACGCATATTGTACCTGTATCCGGGCATGAAGATGCACTCTTTTTATCTCTTCAGAACAGAAGGATCACCGTTCGATCTGTCGAAAAGCTTGTAAAGAAGTATGCTTCTCTTGTGACTTCTTTAAAAAAGATCACACCGCATAAACTTCGAAGCACATTCGGCACTAATCTCTATCAGGAAACCGGTGATATCTATCTGGTGGCAGATGTACTGGGTCATAAGGATGTAAACACGACCCGTAAACACTATGCAGCAATGCAGGACCAGAATAAACGCAAGGCCGCTAAAGCGATACGGCTACGCGAAGATGATTAAATAAGCATGATAAAAGCCCCTTCCATGCAAGCGGAAAGGGCTTTCATTGTCTCTGAATCGATTTATTATTCGGTATAGTATCTGGGAACAATAAGGTACATACCACTTTTGATCATATCATCATCTAAATGATTAATGGACTTAACTTCAGCTATATAAGACGAAACATCCGTTACATCCTCAATGATATTTTCCGAAGCGATCGACCAAAGATCATCCCCCGCAGAAACAGGAATACTTGTATAAACCTTATGTGTAATACTATCATGAGAAGACTGTGCATTAACCAGAAGGCCGCTGATCATAAAAAAGCAAATGGATACGAATGCAAGTGTTGCTACAAAAACCGCTACATTCCTACGTCTCTGTCTGATCCGGCGATTTCTGTTATTGCGAATGCGACATTCACTGTTTTCATTGACCAATTCGCGTGTAGTTCTCTCTTTCATGACGATCTCCTAAAAATACGAACAAGTGTTGCGAACATATGTTTTCTATATGCTTATATTATCGAACGTACATTCTGATGTCAATAGGTTTTTTATAAAAAATCGAACAAATATTTGGAATATATGTTTGCTTTTTCATTTTGGGCATGCTACTATAATAACAGGAACATACATTTGCTTTTTATGGAGGTTCATATGGGATACGGTAAGATCAGCAATAAACAGAGAGAGATTTTAGAATATATTAAAGATGAGATTTTAAAGAGAGGTTATCCGCCTGCAGTTCGCGAGATCTGTGAAGCAGTTAATCTGAAGTCTACATCTTCCGTTCACTCTCATTTAGAGACGCTTGAGAAGAACGGCTACATCAGAAGAGATCCAACCAAGCCTCGTGCGATTGAGATCTGTGATGATTCTTTCCAGCTTGTTCGTACCGAGATGGTCAGCATTCCGGTTGTCGGTACCGTTGCAGCAGGCTCTCCTATCCTGGCTGAGGAGAATATAGCAAGCTACTTCCCGATCCCGGCAGAAAATGTGCCAACAGGTTCACCCTCATTTGCTTTAAAAGTAAAGGGTGATTCTATGGTAAATGCAGGGATATACAATGGTGACCAGATCTTCGTTCAGACCTGTGATACCGCTAAAAACGGCGATACCGTTGTCGCTTTGATCGATGATTCCGCTACCGTTAAGACATTCTATAAAGAAAACGGTCACATCCGTCTGCAGCCTGAAAACGACTATATGGACCCCATTATCGTTGATGACTGCAAGATTCTTGGGAAAGTATATGGTGTTCTCAGATTCTTCCATTGATCAAACCGCAAGATTAAACCGCAATCTAGAATATGGACATAAAAAAGGGAGCGCATGTTTGCGTTCCCTTCTTTTCAATCTTATTACATTACAGATCTTCTTTTTCAATTAATTTACCGTCGCGCCAGATTCTCTCAAGATCATAGAACAATCTGTTTTCATGATCAAATAAATGAATAATAATATCATGATAATCCATCAAGATCCAATTGGCGGTATCATACCCTTCAATCTGACGAAGCGCCATACCGGCTCTGCCAAGCTTCTCTTCTACATTGTTTGCAAGTGCCTGCATCTGGTTACGATTATCACCGCCGGCGATAATAAAATAATCTGCGATCGTTGAGATCTCGCTGATATCGATAATGCGGATATCCTGTGCTTTTTTATCTTCTAAAGCTTCTACGGCAATTTTTGCGTATTCGGAAATTGTCATGTCGTTTTCTTCTGCTCCTTCATGTAATAATCATATGTCAGCTGTGTCATTGGATCGATCGGTTCACTTGTCGTGTTCAGATAATGAAGAATCTCACTTAAGATCATCAAAAGTGCCTGATCAAGATCGACAAACGCAATCTTTCGAATCTCAGGTAACTTAAGCGACTGCTTTCTGCATGGTTCGATGTAATCTGCAATATAAATGATCTTTTCGAGAAGTCCCATTCTTGGTCTTCCGGTCGTATGATAGAGAATGGCATCTTTGATCTCCGGATCTTTAACGCCGTATTTGTCCTCTGCAAGAAATGCGCCGACTTTCGCATGCAATAAAAATGGATTTTTGCTTTCGGATTCGGTTATGCTTAGCTTATTCTTCTTACAGATTCGAATTCGCTTTTCGTTATCAAAGCACTTAGCCGAATCATGCAAGAGGCCGGCGACCTCAGCTCGAACCGGATCCTCACCATGACACATCGCAAGGCATGCGGCTGTATACGCGACACCAAGCGTATGTTCGTACCGCTTGGCATCCAGTTCTTTTTCCATCTCTTTTCGGATTCTGGCAATATCTTGTAGATTCAATGGGATCCCTCTTTAATAAGCATGATGATGATCTTTTAAGTATTGAATGACTGCTTCGGGAAGCAGTTCTTCTGCATTATGGTCATTCCTAAGAGCATCGCGGATCATTGTTGAAGAGATATCAATATTTTCCGTAGAAAAAATCGTGATATCAGCGCCAAATCGATCTATCAGTTCCGTAATCTTTTCCTGCAAAGCATCCGATTCAAAATCTTTACGCGATGCAGCCAGAATATGCGCATTTTGAAAGATTACTTCAGGATGCTGCCATTTTTCCATCGAAAAGATCGTATCCGCACCGACGATAAAATAAAGCATATCATCAGGATACAAGTCATTCAGCGCACGGATCGTTTCAAATGTGTAGGACTCGCCGCCACGGCGAATCTCCATATCGGAAACCATAAAAGCCGGCTCCGATTCAATACTGCCCTTTACTAGATCATAACGCACATAAGCGGGCAGGATCTCAGACTGATCCTTCATATAGGAGATATTACTTGGAATAAAGATTACTCGGTCAAGATCTGCGGCTGCTTTTGCGCGCTTCGCTAGTGTGATGTGCCCTTTATGGATTGGATTAAATGTCCCGCCGAGGATTCCGATCTTAAGCGATGCCATAACATGCTCCTATCACATGGGTAAAATGATCTTTTTATTATCTTTGCTCTCTTTATAGAGGACAATCTTCTTACCGATCACCTGAACCACATCAGAGCGGGTTCTCTCTGCAAGCATCTCGGCAATCGCTCGCGGATCGTCCATACAGTTCTTTAATACTGCAACTTTGATCAGTTCTCTTGTATGAAAAGACTCTTCGATCGCAGCAGTTACTTCCGGTGTAAGGGATGCCTTACCGATCTGAAAGATCGGATCTAAATTGCTTGCAAGTCCCTTTAAATAAGCACGTTGTTTACTGGTAAATTTCATGCTGATTCTCCTAAAACAATCTATTTATAATAGTCAAAAGAAAGACCGTACATGCGAACCGTATCGCCCTCTTTGATACCAAGGCCCTCAAGCTCATCCAAAATGCCGGAGTCCTTCAGGAAATTCTGGAAGAAACGGAAGCCCTTCTCACTCTCAAGGTTCGTATAGCCAAGCATCTTCTCAATGCGAGGTCCTTCTACGATATATTCATTATTTTCTTCATCAAAGGATACGGAATATGGCTCATTCATATAACTTGTAACCATCTCCGGGAAGTATTCCTGTTCAAAGATCACAGGCTTATCATCGAGCCCATCAAGCATATTCCGTACATAATACAAAAGTTCAGATACACCCTCGCCGCTGACAGCAGAGATCGGGAACACTTTCGTATCGGGAAAAGCCTTTTCGATCGCCCGAATCGGATCATCGTCTCCAAAAACGCAATCCATCTTATTGGCCGAAATGACCATCGGACGCTTAGCAAGCTCTTCGTTATATTTCAGAAGTTCATTCTGAATGGAATGGATATCTTCAACCGGATCACGGCCTTCCGTACCGGCAGCATCCACAACATGGATCAATACCTTCGTACGTTCAATATGGCGAAGGAACTCATGTCCGAGACCAATACCCTCCGACGCGCCTTCGATAAGGCCCGGAATATCCGCAATGACAAAGCCCTTTGCTCCATCAAGGTCAACCACACCAAGGTGCGGATTGAGTGTCGTAAAGTGGTAATTTGCGATCTTCGGACGTGCATTGCTGACTCTTGATAAAAAGGTCGATTTCCCGACATTGGGGAACCCAACAAGACCCACATCAGCGATGACTTTTAACTCAAGCAACAGTTCCAGTTCGATCGCCGGCTGTCCGGGTTGCGCATATTTCGGCGCCTGCATTGTAGATGTCGCATAATGCTGGTTACCGTTACCGCCTTTACCGCCGGGTAATAGAATCTGTCTCTTATTATCACCGGACATATCGGCAAATACTTTACCGGAAGCAGCTTCTTTAATAACTGTTCCGGCAGGTACTTTAATGATCACATCCTTGCCGTCTGCGCCATGACAACGCTTCTTGCCGCCCGGTTCCCCGTCTTCTGCCTTATACTTTCTGATATGACGGAAATCCGTAAGCGTATTCAGACCTTCATCTACTTCGAAGATCACATCGCCGCCCTTACCGCCATCACCGCCATCAGGTCCGCCGCTCGGCACATATTTTTCACGTCTGAACGAAACATGGCCATCGCCGCCTTTTCCGCTTCTGACAACAATTTTAGCTCGATCTGCAAACATATGGTACCTCTTTAAAACAAATCAAATAAGAAAAATTAAGGCTCCAAACAAGGATGTTTGAAGCCTTCCAAGCAGTTTGTATTACTTTTCTTCTACCGGATATACGGAAGCCTGCTTTTTATCTCTTCCGACTCTTTCGAATCTTAATACACCATCAACCAATGCGAATAATGTATC
>JAIKWO010000012.1 GCA_024684675.1 Lachnospiraceae bacterium | reverse complement strand
TGAACGATTTGAATGGGATTGGGAGCCTTATTTAAATGCATGAACCCGTTCGCATCCTGCAGGTCTTAGGGCGCCTCGATAGGGGCGGCGCGGAGACGATGATCATGAATCTCTACCGCCGGATCGACCGAAGTAGGATACAATTTGATTTTGTCATCCACACGACGGATACGTGTGAATATAGCGAAGAAGTGTTGTCACTCGGTGGCCGGATCTATTCCATGCGGCCGTTTCGCGGCGCCGGGGTGATCGGATACCGCAGGCAGTGGCGCACTTTTTTTGCAAATCATCCGGAACTTGTGATCGTGCATGGCCATATGCGAAGCACCGCATCCATCTATCTTGCGGAGGCGCAGCGCGCCGGCATCAAGACGATCGCGCACAGCCATAATACGAGCTCAGGCAAGGGCGTTTCCGCTTTTGTCAAAAATGTGCTCCAGCGCTCGATCGCAGATCATGCCGACAGGCTTCTTGCCTGTTCGAGAGGATCCGGCGAGTGGCTTTACGGGCCGGAGAAATGTGTGGAGGCAAGGTTTGCTGTCCTTCCTAATGGAATAGATTGCGCGAGATTTACCTTTGATTTAAAGGATCGTGAAGAGACGAGGCGCCGTCTTGGAATCTCATCCGGACAGACTGTGGTACTTCATATCGGCCGTATGGAGGTGCAGAAGAACCAGGCGTTCTTACTAAAGATCGCGGATGCGCTTATGAAGCGCGGCGGAAGCGTTGAAGGCGGAGAACCCTCCTATGTATTCCTTCTTTGCGGGGAAGGTCCGATGGAGCCGATGCTACAGGAGCAGGCAGCGAAGCTTGGCTTATCGGATGATGTGCGGTTCCTCGGCGTGCGAGATGATATTCCGCATCTGATGAATGCAGCGGATCTGATGGTTTTTCCATCTCTATTCGAGGGTCTTCCGGTCACGCTCGTGGAGGCGCAGGCAAGCGGTCTTCCGGTCGTGATGTCGGATACGATCACGGATGAAGTGATCATGACCGATCTTGTGACGAAGGCACCGATGCCGGGGACGGTAGAGGACTGGATCACAAAGATCGATGCAGTGACAGCGAGAATTGGCGAACCATCAAAAGCGCAGACCGCGGGCGATGCCTGCGATAACGCAAGACAGAAATATGCCGCAAAGATCGCATCATACGGCTATGATGTCAGCGGTACTGCAAAGTGGCTTACTGATTATTATTTGGGGCTTTTATGAATCAAAAGAAAACACTGATCGGGATCGCACTTCTGATCCTGCTCTTTGCTTCCCTTGGGGTACTCTTTTTTTATAAGAACAGGGAAGCGGTGGGTGAGAACGATGTGACGTTTACGATCACGACCGATGCCGGCAGAGAGATCAGGCTTCATATGTGGCACAGTCCGTACGATGACAGGCGGTATCTGTTTTTGCCATCGTGCGCTTCGAACGCTTCCGATGTACGGATCACGGCTGCGGGACTCCATCTTGTATCGTTCGATGGCGGCGGGAGAGGTCTGTCCGTGGACGCGCCTGCCCTGACAGAAGGCGATCATACGGTATCGGCGGGTGGCAGCAGCTTTCCGTTTACGATCCTTTGCTCATCCGAAGTTGCCTCACTTTATGTGACAACGGATTCGGGGAGCTTGTCTTATATCGAAGAGAAAAAGGGAAACAGCGAGACCGGTCTTTATACCATGATCAGTGAAGACGGTCAGCTGATTGGTGAAGGAACGCTGGATGGGCTAAAATCTCGCGGGAATGTTACTTTCCTGGAAGATAAGAAGCCGTACCAGATGACGGTACGTGATGAGACGGATCTGTTCGGCGGAGATATACCGATTGAAAACTATATCCTGCTTGCAAACAGACAGGATCAGTCACTTCTCCGAAATAAGATCCTGTACGATCTCGCAGCGGATTGTGGCCTTCCGTTCACACCGCGCTCCAGATTTGTTGATCTGTATATCAACGAGGAATACAGAGGCTCGTATCTCCTCTGTGAGAAGGCTGAGGTTGCAAAGAATCGTGTGCCGATCAAGGCATCCGGCAAGGTGACGGAGACGGGCTTTTTTGCATCGCTTGAATATCCCGACCGTCTGGACGAAGCGGACGAAGAGCATGGATATACAAGAGGCGGGCAGGCACTTATTGTGAAGAATCCGAAGAAGTTGACGGATACGCAAATGTCTTACATCATAGGAAGGTTTGAAGAGATTGAAAATGCGCTTGTTGATGACTCTTTAGAGAGTCTGAATGTCGATTGGGACAGCTTTGCCGGCAAGTATCTAATGGAAGAATTTTCCAAGAATCTCGATGCGATGTATTCAAGCCAGAACTTCTACTGTGAAGCCAAGGATGCGAAGGGCGGTATCCTGCATGAAGCGGGACGCCTCTATGCAGGACCTGTCTGGGATTATGATAAGACACTCGGGAACCCTTTGATCGAACACAGCAGGCCGGTGAATTTTCAGGAGCCCTGGGGGATCTACGCGGCATCGGCACAGAAGGATGCCAACTGGTGGCATGACCTTCTGACGAGCGCCTTTTTCCAGGGAAAAGTGCGCGACTGCCTGGAAAAACGATTGAGCGGACCTGCGAAGAAGATGATCGAAAGCGGTCTTGATGAGCTGCAAGCGATGCTCAGTGCATCGGCATCACTTGATTATATTCGCTGGGATCCGTTTGAACATGCAAAATACGACGAGCCGTTTGCGTTTGAGGACGATTACCGGGGAGAAGTTGAAAGGATCCGTTCCTTTATGGAGCAGCGTCTTCTCTTTTTGGATAAAGCACTGTTCGGACAGGTGCGGTATGATGAGTTGCCGATCGATCCGCAGGGTGGAGAACTTGGACAGAAAACTCTGCCTGCGTTGGAGGGTTATCCGCTGCATGAGATTCGCCATCCGAAACTGGAAGGGAAAGAATTCGATCACTGGGAGAGAAGTGACAACGGCGAGCCGGTTGATTTTGATGAACAGTACGATGGCATGCCGTTTACTTTGCGAGCTGTTTACAGATAGGAGTAAACGGAAGATTTGGCGCGTTCGGAAAAACCGAAGACATCCCCAAAGAACTGAGTGTGTGAAGACATGGATGAGAAGTTCCAGA
>JAIKWO010000011.1 GCA_024684675.1 Lachnospiraceae bacterium | reverse complement strand
AAATGCCTGCGTACCGCTTGTATAGCTTTCTGCATTGCCGTATTCGGAAATGACATTGCATACTTTGCTGAATGCTTCCGGAGCATAGTCTTTACGGTTTAAGAGGAGCAGGTATTTGCCCGTTCCCGTATTCTTGTAAAGCGCATTGTTTCCGTTGTAGAAATCTTTTAATACATGTGCAAGGCGTGTTACCTCGCGAAGATCGTTGAAGGAGAACAGCCGGATCATGCCTGCAGGATCTTCTGCATCCTGCTCACCTGAAGAAGACTGCTTCATATCCTTTGCGGCACTTTCCTGAATCTTTTTGAAAAGATCCAAAACCGCATCGGCTCCGTCAAGACCCGTAACCGTTTCTTCATCTTCCGCATCCGTCTCGTGAACCGAAGGAGCGAATTTGGAAAAGCGTGTATCAAGCTCTTCCGGATCCTCAACCTTGGTAATGATAAGAACGATGCATTCGGAATTCAGAGGAATGGCTTCTATCATTAAGGGAATATCTTCTGCTTCAAAACCGAATTCAAATGATGCTTGCTGCATCATATCGCGGAAAAGAGATTTTGCCTTTTCCGTACCGTATGCCAGTTCGCTGATCTTGAGCTGCCTGTCGGCCAGGTCGGATTTCGTTAACGTGCAACGGATCTGATGATCATTCACTTTTTCAATCTTCATAGAATCACTTCCTTTTCTATGGGCTTTAAAAGTAACTTCATATTATACTTCGGAAGAAAAGCCGTCAAGATGAAGGGGAAGGTTCATAAAAATTTTAGAAACAAAGAAGGAATTTACCCTTGTATAACGTAATATGAGTTCCTATAATGGACTTCGGAGCTGCTTTTGCCGATCCCGCACGGGAAAGGAGGCATGCCGATATTCCGACGGGCACATTACGCCCGATCAATTATTCATTAAGTTCACGAAACGGAAAGTTTCATCTTTTTCCCCAAAAGGGATTGTCTTATAAGCAAACGCGTTCGCGTTTTCTGCAAATTTTCCACGAAACTCTTAATGACACACGTTAACTGCTTTTTTACGGAATCGTGCACGGCATAAGCGCTTTCGGACATTTTGCGCCTTTTTGCAGGTATCGGATCAAGGAATGATATATCACGGGTCCTTTTTATCTGGGTCCGGTAACCGAATGGAAAGGAGGGAAGAGCAGGCGATCGAAAGGGGATGAGGTAACTGATTTTAACAGGAGAGACCTCTGCGCTGACATATCCCGGAAGAGAGCAAAAAAGCAAATGGACGCTATAGAAATAGTCTGCTATAATAGGGACGATTGAAAGGAGCTGGATGGTTTTATGAAGCGATTGATTCCGGCGCTGATCGCAATCGTCCTTATTTTAGTGATTGCGGGTGCTACGGTTGGAACGAAGATTTGGGAGAAGTATTCCTACTCGGATGAACGGGCAGACTTAAAGGAATATTTTCATATAGAAAGCGACGATCAAGCGGCACTGATCCTTCAGGGAGAGAGTTTGGAGGAGAAGGCCATTTTTATTGATGGTGCATTTTATTTTTCAAAGGACTTCGTATTGTCCTCGTTGAATGACCGGTTCTATGAGGATGCGCGTGAAGGCCTTCTTTTGTATACAACTCCGACGGAGATTATCAAGAGTGAGATCGGTACAGGTATTTACACGGAGAGCGGGGAAAACAGATCAGCCGATGCCATTATTTCGAGATATATGGACGACAAGCTTTATATTTCGGCTGATTACGTTAAGCAGTACACCAATTTCGACTATGAGATTTTTGATAAGCCGTACAGGCTCATGATCAGCACCGGCAAGGGGACATACCGTCGAGCGAGCGTATCAGAGAATTCGGCGATCCGCAAAAAGGGTGGCGTGAAGAGCCCGATCCTTGTGGATGTGTCGCAGGGTGACGAAGTGGCTGTTCTGGAGGAATTGGAAGATTGGGACAAGGTTTGTGCGAAAGGTGCGATTGGCTATATTGAGAAAAAGCATTTAAGCGACCCCGAAGAAGTTCCGGTTCCCGCAATCAATCACTATGATGAGCCGGAATACACGAGCCTTACAAGGGATTATATGATCAATATGGCTTGGCATCAGGTTATGTCTGCAGCTGCGAACAGCACTTTTGATGACGCGATCGCCAAGACAAAAGGACTGAATGTAATCTCGCCCACCTGGTTTTCGCTGAGCGATAATTATGGTAATATCAAATGTTTTGCGACAACGGATTATGTTGCGAAGGCACATAAAAAAGGGATGGAAGTTTGGGGACTTGTTGATAACTTCGATCCGAATATCAGCACACTTGAGGTGCTTTCTTCACTTACAACCAGGCAGAATCTGATTGACAATCTGATTCGGGAGGCAGGAGCCTGCGGGATGGACGGTATCAATATTGACTTCGAGCAGCTTTCGGGAGAGACGGGACCGCATTTTGAAGAGTTTATCCGCGAGCTTTCTATTACGTGCCGCGCAAGCGGGCTTGTTTTATCGGTTGACAATTATGTACCGACAGAGAGTTCCGATCATTACGGCCGAAAGACGCAAGGCGAAGTGGCAGATTATGTGATCATCATGGGGTATGATGAGCATTGGGGATCCGGCGGTGTGGCCGGAAGCGTTGCCTCAATCGATTTTGTGGAGAACGGCATCCAGAAGACGCTGGAAGAAGTTCCTGCATCCAAGGTGATCAATGCGCTTCCGTTTTATACCAGGATTTGGGAGACCAATGGCAGTACGGTCACGAGTGAGGCGGTCGGTATGGATGTTGCCGCGACTTTTCTTGCAAATCAAGGTGTGTCGGCGTCGTGGGATGATACGACTTGTCAGAACTATGCAGAATTCCAATCGGGTAATTCTTTCTATCAGGTGTGGCTCGAGGACGATGCATCAATCGGTGTGAAGTTGGACATTATGAAAAAGTATAATCTTGCCGGCGTCTCTGCTTGGAAACTTGGGTTTGAGACCGCATCGGTATGGGATGTGATCGATTCATACGTAAACGGATAGCGATTGCATATGGTTACTGAAATTTGCAAAATGACAGAAGAGAATATTGATGAGGCTGCGATCGAAAGAGCCGGCAGGATTCTAAGAGGAGGCGGCCTTGTGGCTTTTCCTACGGAGACGGTATATGGTCTTGGCGGTGATGCGCTTCAGAGTCGTTCGTCCGAGAAGATCTATGCCGCAAAGGGGCGACCGTCTGACAATCCGCTCATCGTGCATGTATGTGATATGAAGGATGTGGAGCGGATCGTGAAAAAGATCCCGGATACGGCGCGCAAGCTTGCGGATGCATTTTGGCCGGGTCCGCTTACTATGATTATGGAAAAAACGGATGCCGTGCCAAAGGAAACAACGGGTGGTCTTGACACGGTTGCGATTCGGATGCCCGAGAACAAGATCGCGTTAGCGCTCATTCGGGCGGCAGGCGGGTACATTGCGGCACCGAGTGCAAATACATCGGGACGGCCGAGCCCTACGCTGGCAGAGCATGTTACGGAAGACATGGACGGCAAGGTCGAGATGATCATTGACGGCGGCGCCGTCGGTATCGGTCTTGAGTCGACGATCGTTGATCTGACGGAAGAGGAGCCGATCATCTTGCGCCCCGGTTATATCACACAGGAGATGCTGACGGAAGCGCTCAGGCGCGATGTCGAAGTAGATCGCACGATTTTGGATGCAAATTCCGGGCAGGCACCGAAAGCACCCGGTATGAAATACAGGCATTATGCGCCAAAAGCAGATCTCACCGTTTTTGCGGGTGATCCGGAAGCGGTGACCGAGAAGATCCGGGCATGTGTCCGCGAAGATAAGAAGAACGGACGAAGAGTCGGGATCATCTGTACGGATGAGACGAAGGCGTATTATATGGAAGCAGACGAAGTGGAAAGCGTCGGAAAGCGTTCGGATGCAAAGTCGATCGCGCACGGACTTTTCGCGGTTTTGCGCGATTTTGACAAGCGGGACGTGGATGTGATCTACTCGGAAGCTTTTTCCCGAAAAGGGATCGGACAGGCAATCATGAATCGACTGCTCAAGGCAGCCGGCCATCATGTAATAAAAGTTAACACCAAAGAGGAGGGTAAAACAAATGATAGCGATTGGAAGTGATCACGGCGGATTTGATCTGAAAGAGGCCGTAAAAAAGTGGCTTGGTGAGAACGGATATGAAGTAAAGGACTGCGGTACATATGATAAGAGTTCATGTGACTATCCTCAGTTCGGAAGAGCTGTCGCACATGCCGTAGCAGATGGCACTTGCGAGAAGGGTATTGTAATCTGTACAACCGGCATCGGCATCTCCATTACAGCAAATAAGGTAAAAGGGATCCGTTGCGCGCTTTGCACGGATACGACAAGCGCGTCTCTGACACGCCTTCACAACAATGCAAACGTTTTGGCAATGGGCGCAGGCCTGATTGGGCAGAATGTTGCGCTTGATGTCGTTAAGACATTCCTTGAGACAGAATTCTCCGGAGAAGAAAGACATCAAAGAAGAATCAATCTGATTGAAGAATAAGGTAGATTGATTTAAAATTGATGCAGAGTATAAATTCAAGCGAGATGGAGGAGGAAACGCATGTCTAAATGTGTCATTATGGATCATCCTTTGATTCAGCACAAAATCGGTTATATCAGAAGAATGGACACCGGTACGAAGGATTTCCGCCAGACGATCAGCGAGATTGCGACGCTGATCTGCTATGAAGCAACCAGAGATCTGGAACTGACTGATGTTGAGATCGAGACACCGATCTGCAAGACAACGGCAAAAGAATTAAAAGGAAAGAAGATGGCGATCGTTCCGATCCTGCGTGCAGGTCTTGGAATGGTTGACGGTATGCTTACACTGATCCCGGCAGCAAAGATCGGGCATATCGGTCTCTACAGAGACCCCGCAACATTGGAACCGGTTGAGTATTACTGCAAATTGCCTGCAGACTGCGCAGAAAGAGAAGTATATGTTGTTGATCCGATGCTGGCAACAGGCGGATCTTCTGTGGCTGCGATCAAGATGCTCAAGGATAAAGGCTGTAAGAAGATTCACTTTTTATGCATTATCGCTGCGCCGGAAGGTATTGAAAGAATGCGCAGAGAGCATCCGGATGTTGACCTTTATGTAGGTTCCGTTGATGAGAAATTAAATGATCACGGTTATATCGTCCCGGGTCTTGGTGACGCGGGTGACCGTATCTTCGGCACGAAATAGTTTTTTCGGAAGGGGGTTATCATGAAGAGAGAAGGATACATCAAGTGGGATGAATATTTCATGGGGATCGCAAAGCTGTCCGGCATGCGTTCCAAGGATCCGAACACGCAAGTAGGTGCTTGCATTGTCAGCGAAGACAACAAGATCCTATCCATGGGATACAACGGTTTTCCGATCGGATGTTCCGATGATGAATTCCCCTGGGCGCGGGAAGGAAGTATGCTGGAGACCAAGTACGCGTTTGTAACGCATAGCGAGCTGAATGCGATCCTGAACTATCGCGGCGGCAGCCTTGTTGGTTCCAAGCTGTATGTTTCACTTTTCCCGTGCAACGAATGTGCGAAAGCGATTATTCAGGCCGGCATCAAAGAGATCGTGTACGAGACCGATAAGTACGCGGATACGCCGTCCAATATCGCATCCAAGCGGATGCTGGATGCCGCCGGCATCAAGTATACACTTTATGAGCCGACAGGGCGCAAGATCGAACTGGAAGTATAGATGGTAAAGGCAATGATAAGAAAAGCGGGCAGGCGGACTGCCATGGCACTCGCCGTGGTTCTTCCGGTTGTCTGTATGCCGATCGCGGCTATGGCTTCCACCACGCAGGAGAAGCTCGATCAGGCAAAAAAGGAAAAGCAGCAGACGGAGAGTGCGCTTCAGCAAACCAAAGAACAGATCACAGGTATGCAGGGAGAAAAGAATTCTCTGCAGGGCCAGCTGGCAATCCTGAATAATAATCTTGAAGAAGTCAGCGATCATCTGGAGCATCTGGAAGGGCAGATTGACGAAAAAAAGAACCAGATTGATATTACGACGGAAGCGCTCGAAGATGCCGAGAGACGGGTTGCTGAGCAGTACGAATGCATGAAGAAGCGGATCAAGTTCATCTATGAGAAGAGCAATTCCGCTTATCTGGAACTACTTTTTACATCCAAGGGATTTGGTGATTTTCTAAACAAAGCGACCTACATCGAGCAGATTTCCGCATACGACCGGAAGATGCTCGAGGAATATCGGCAGACACAAAAAGAGATTGAAGAGACCAAGGCAAAGCTTGAGGGCGAAAAGCAGGAACTGGACGGCCTCAGGCAGCAGACCGCCGACGAGCAGAGCAAGGTTTCCGGCATGGTAAAGACGACGGCGAACAACATCGCCGGATATGCTGACCAGATCTCTCAGGCTGAAGCGGTGGCTGATCAATATGAGGCGAAAGTAAAAGAGCAGGAAGCCAATATTGCGGCGCTGCAAAAGCAGCTCGCAGAAGAGCAGGCGATGTCCAAGTTGGCGGCGCAGTCCTCCTGGCGTGATATATCAGAAGTTGATTTCGATGAGGGCGACAGGGAACTTCTTGCTAATTTGATCTACTGTGAGGCGGGCGGGGAGCCCTATGCGGGTAAGCTCGCAGTCGGTGCGGTTGTTATTAACCGCGTTTTATCAAGCGTTTATCCCGATTCAGTCGTCGGTGTGATCTACCAGCGCAAGCAGTTTTCGCCGGTAGGAAGCGGGCGCCTTGCTCTTGCACTTGCGGAAGGAAGAGCGACCTCAGCATGCTATCAGGCAGCCGATGAAGCGATGAGCGGTGCGACCAATGTCGGTAACTGCGTTTACTTCAGAACGCCGATACCGGGACTGACCGGTATTTCGATCGGTGGACATATTTTCTACTAAATCATATAGATGGAATAAAAAAGAACTTCGCGTAGGCGAGGTTCTTTTTTGTATTACATTTTATTATGATCAATCATTTTCAATGCCGGCGTGTGTAAACGGCTTTAAAAGCTCGTCTGCGTGACCGTTATAGATGAGTTCCAGCAAGTTGTTGCAAGTTTCGAGTGCCTGCTGCGCCTGCTCAACCGAAAGGTCACCTTGTTTTAAGGCTTGTGATAATTCGTCCAGATCAAGAACTTCAACACGTCCATCCGGATAGATCCGCACATCGACCAAGAGGTCTGTCGTGATCAGGGTTTTTCCTTCATCCGTAAATGCATAGGATACGATGTCGCAGTAATGGTACATGAGTTTGCGTTCGTGGTCATAGAATTTGCTGATCTTATACCCCTCTTTGAGAAAATAGCATGAATATCCACATCGCAGATCTTTCTTCGGACGGATCGCTTTCCATTTGGTCACAAGGTGCGTATCGTCCATATAGAGGATCTCATCATCCTTTAAACACAGGCATTCTGCCGGGATGATACGTTTCCGATAGAGAACGGGATAGTCCATACAAGCCTCCGGAAAGATGTCAGATGGTATACAGCAAATCTTTCTAAAAATGTTACGCTGAAGAGCGTGAAAAGTCAATTGTTTTGCCATAAATTAACTTTACATAGAGCGCATTTGTCGGTATAATTTCAACATAGTGGAGGCATTTGCGGCATAGAGCAAAAAATTGCAAAAATCATGTCAAAACCAAAGAAGAAAAAGTGGGACAA
>JAIKWO010000002.1 GCA_024684675.1 Lachnospiraceae bacterium | reverse complement strand
GGGATCACGCGGTTCGCCAGATCCTCGTTGGGAAGGTACCCTTCCGCCATCAGATGCAGCGGGTATTCAAGCCCCGCATAGACGGAGTAGAACTGAAATGCATCGAACCCGGCATCTGAAAGAAACCGTTCCATCTCTTTTGCAGTATATCCCCTGCCGGCGAATGCACGCCCCGACAGATCTGCATGGACATAGTTTTCAATTCCGTCAAATACACCGCCTGTATAAGGATCTCTGTCTCCGCAGAAGTAACGGATCCCGATTCTGTTGTGCATGGGAAAAAGTAGTGTGCCGGAAGTTTTCAAACATGCGCGGCACTTCTTTAGGATTTCTGCGGGATTCTCTTCCTGCTCCGGAAGGTACAGACAAATCACGTGGTCATACTGTCCCTCTAACGGAATCGCAGAAGGCGCAGCCATTTTAAGATGCGTGATCTTCTCCGCCAGGACATCGCCGATCCCGTCTCCCTCATCGGCAACAAGAAGCACCGTAGCATCCGCTTTAAACGGATACCACAAAAGAAGCGCTGCCTTTATTCGATTGACCATGGATTGTTCTGCTCTGTCAGGCATCAGCCATTCTTCCTCTCAGGTAAAAGGGGTAACCTTCGGAGTCCGTCTAAAAGATTTCGATCCGCCCCATCAAATATCGTCATATAATCATCTGAAACGCCCATTCCGGTAAGCTGCATCCTGATCTGCTCTCCGAACCGCTTGTTTGCAATAATATAGTACGCGTCTTTGATATTTCTGGTCGCTTCATCAGCACTGTAAATCCTTAATCCGAAAACCGTGTTATTCGTTAGTCCGATCTGATTATCCGCAAGCGCCATCACGTTGATCCCGTTTTTGATAAGATACGGGAGAAGCAGCATGCCATACTGCCCCGCGCCAAAGATGATCACCTTCTTACCGGCCACCGCTTGTTTCAGATCTCCAAGCCACCGGTATACCGCATCCGCCTGCTTTATAATACGCTCTGTATACAGTTCTCTGTCGATCAAAAAGCGCAGGATCTCGTCACGCTCAGGCGGCCAGATATCTGCCGTCTCGATCAGGCCGCTTCGAAGCGCCTCTTTGATCTGATCCTCGAACCAGTCAACCGCCTCGGAATGATCACACTTCTCCATACCGCAGAGCGTCTTCCGATACTCCGTAAAGAATGCACGGATCATACGGATATAAAGCCATCTCTTGTGGCTCTCCTTGGTGCGCGGATCCGCAAAAAGATCGCTGTAAGCCTTATGCACATACTTCACGCAATTCGGATTCCAAGTGGAAGCACCGACGCGAACGCGTCTGTAATGATAGATATGGTAACGCGAGTAAACCACCTTCTCCGCCTCATTCCATACCATCTGCTGGAAGGCAATATCCTGAAAGGCGGCACCCGGCGTCTCCTGAAAACCGATCTTGTGATCAAGCAGAAACTCTCTGCGATACAGCGCATTCCAGATGTTCGAATCCCAGTCATGCACTTCCGGATGCTCATCAGGCGAGAAGACCGTACCGGAAAGGTAGTTTTCCGGAATGTAATCGATCGGAATCTCTTTGCATGCGCCGTCGCTGTATTCATACAGCTCGTAATGGGCCGCTTTAGATACATCCGCCTTGGACTTTGCAGCAACATTGTAAAGAAGCTCGAACATATCCGGATCGGCATAATCATCCGTCTCAATGATCGCAATGTACTCCCCGCGCGCCTTACGGATGCCGAGATTCATCTGGTAGCCGTAACTTTTGACCTCCGCTTTATAGAGGCAGATTCGAGGATTCTCAGCCGCAAGCTTTTCCAGTTTTTCCCAAGTACCATCTGTAGAGCCGGCGTCAATGCAAAGGATCTCCGTCTCTTGAAGCGTCTGATCGAGTACGCTTTGCACACACTGCTCGATGTAAGCTGCCACATTATAGGACGGTAAGATCGCCGTAACTTTATATTCCATCTTCTATGCAGGGAACAGCCAGAATATGCTTGAACCCCATCCTTTCCGCAGTCTCACGCATGTCCGCCTGATACTGCTTTTTCGATGCGATCAGAAGAGCCACCCGGTCCGTGTATTCGCCAAGAGAATCGATCGCTTTGATCGGATATCCCTGGACAAAATCCACGCCCGGCTTCGGTCTTGTAACCGCAAAGCACACGATATTGCGTGCCTTTCCACGCGCAAGCAGCGTATGCATCGCCTGCCAGCCCACACTTGCGGCGCCGTAAATGATGATCTCATCATACTTCTCTGCCTGATCGTAAACCTCGTCAAACGGCCGGATATGCTTATTCCAATAGCCATCCGGATCGTCCTTGATCGTCTTTAAGAGGTTTGTACTATATTCGTTAAAGAACGAAAGATCCAGCTCGCCCTTTTGTTCCAGTTCGTGAAAATCTGCCGCAAAACGCCTCGTGAACTCCTGCTTATCAGAAGAAGCGATCCGCCCGTAATTTCCCATGTATTCCATGAAGAGTCGGATCGTGTAGACCTCGCGGTACTTAGAGAAAAGCCCCGTTTCCTTCAGTCGATCGTAGATAAAACGATACTCATCGCACATGCAGTAAGCCTTCCGCTTATCGAAAACGGAAGATCCCGGATTATCCCGGCGATTCATGTAGTAAGGCTGATTCAGCAGATACACGCGCTTTGCATGCATCAATGTCTGGAAATAGAAGCCGTTATCCTGGAAGGATGCTCCGGGCGATTCATGATGGCGAATGTTATTTTCGATCAGAAACTCTCTGCGGTAAATCCCTGTCCAGGTATTATTGGTCGTCAGGAAACTTCCCTGCTCCTTCCCGGGCTCGAATACGCGCCTATACAGATCCGGCCGATCCGTCAGCGCAAAATAAAGCTTCACAAGGCTGTCGCCTTCACCGGTAAACCGATAGAAATCCGCCTTGATGATATCAAGCTTCTTCTCACGCGCGATCTCGTAGAGATCCTGATACATGTTCTCCGGCACGTAATCGTCTGCCTCCACGATCCCGATATACTCGCCCTTCGCATGATCGACGCCCATGTTCATCTGATAGCCGTAGCTCTTGCGATCGGACTTAAGCAGCGTCACGCGATCATCTTCCGCAGCAAATCTCTGCAGAACCTCAAGCGTTCCGTCCGTCGAGCCCGCATCCACGCAGATCACTTCGATGTCCTTAAGGGTCTGATTCAGGACGCTTGTCAGCGCCTCTTCGATGTATTCAATTACGTTTAAAGATGGGATGATGATGGATACTTTTTTCATAATCTTTCATAATTCTTCATAACTCTTCATAATTCGAGATATCTTTCATAACTCTTCATAATTCAGCTCATGCAAAGCGCTCCGGCTCTGTTTCTTCCAAAATCTCAACGAGCACTTTGTAATCCAAATACTGCACACCGTACCTGCCTTCATGAATCTTTGTGGCAAGTTCGCTATTGTAATAGATATCCATGGCCTTCTCATAAGTAAGGCCATGCTTCTCCGCAATATGCGCAATCAGGCGCTCTTCCAATCTTTCCTGATAGATTTCCTCCAAAACCTGCTCGTCCATGCGCTATACCTCTTCAACCGACTCAGGTTCCCTGCCACTCTCCGTCCATAACAAACAGCAATTTTTCTTCTTTTATCCCGACTTGTAACAGATTCGCTTTGATCTGCTTCACCACGTCTTCCTTTCTGGGCGA
>JAIKWO010000169.1 GCA_024684675.1 Lachnospiraceae bacterium | reverse complement strand
CATGATAAAGACGTCCATCGTCTGCATAAGTTCAGCAACATCTGCCCTTCGTCCCAGAAATAAGACATCGCTTTCTATTCCTAGTTCTTTAGCCTTTCTCTCGCATTCACTTTTCAGCGGGCCGTCACCAACCAAAAGGAGCACGGCATTCCCGTACAATCGATTATATTCGTCGAGAACATTCAACATGAATCCTTGATTCTTCTGTTCATCAAATCTGGCCACACTTCCTATAACAAAGCGGTTTTGAATAGAAAAGTCTGCTCTATATTGTTTTCGTACTTCTTCGTTGTACTTGAATTTCCCGGTATCAATTCCGTTAGGAATGACTTGAAATGACCGTTTCCCGAACATCCACTGGCCTGCTTTTATACCACAAGATAACCGTTGCGTGGCATAAGCATTGCACAATGGTCTAAATAAATAGTGAAGAAGCAGATTCGCTCCTTTGACATGCGTATTATGAGAATGAAGAATTCTCTTTCTCGCCCCACCGGCTTTAGCAGCAACTAAATCGAGCCCTGCAAAGCAATTACTGCATCCCCGCCAGACGACCTCATAACGTTCATTTCTAACAAGGTCTCTTATCGCGCGATAATTCCTTGAGAAGCCTTCATTTTTCGGCGGGATAAGGAAAATTCTAGCCCCTAATTTCTTAGCCTCTTCTGCATAACTATTCTCAGTAGGCGCATTATAGATTGCAAAGTCAAACTGAATTTTGTTTCGATCGATCGTACGGTAGAGATTCATCACAAAACTTTGAATTCCTGCTCTTTCTAGCGATCCGATAATATGTAAAGCTCTGATCATATCACTTTCTCAACAAGATCCATCCACATGGTGATCGTATGCTCTATAGCCATTGTTTTTGAGCGTTCAATTGCTTTTAATCGATAGTTTTCTCTTAGCGATTTATTGCTAAGTAACTCCGCGATTGCATCCGCCAACAGACTCTCTTCCGGCGACAGCTTTGTCCGTCCCCTCTCAATTTGACCATTAGGTACGGGAATCATAATTCCGTACTCTGCACGTTCTATTCTATCGACATTTTTCAGTTCAACATCCGACTTGGGAGCTAAGATTTCCCTAGCACCTGCGTTGTGATCCGTACTGATGCAAGGTAACCCGCAAGCCAACGCCTCAATAAGCGAGTTTACCATCCCTTCAAACAACGATGGCAAAACGTACAAATCCGCATTCCGCAAAATTCTGAATGGATTATTGCAAAATCCAAGAAATCTTACATCTTCTTGCAGCCCATTATTAAGGGCAACTTCCTTGAGCGTATCCAGCATTGAGCCCTGACCAAGGATTAGGAGTCTAAACCGCAATCCTCTGTCCTTCACGGCTCTGAGAGCTCGAATCAGATGCCACTGCCCCTTCTGATGTTCAAGCCTACCCATTGTAACAATAACGGAATCATATGACAAGAGTTCCGCCTCTTTCTGACTGAGCTCCTCAAGTGACATCTCTTCTATCCGATTAACATCACAGCCATTGGGGATGGTCATGGCTTTGGATTCCTTAATTCCAAAGTTTTTGATCAGGTCTACTCTGACGCCTTCCGAAACAGCCACAATCTTGTCAGCATAACCATAAAGCATTTTTATTATTGGGAAAACAAAAAACCGGTATTTCCACTCGCAAGATCGACTGGATAGGTGATTCCGCACCGAGAGAATGATTTTGCAGTGATCTTTACCACTCAATATGTTTGCAATACTTGCACTTTCAGAAAAACTGAAAACAGCAACATAGTCATTATTCTTTTTTAGTTTTTTCAGCGCCCTAACTCTTCTTAAAAACGCGACAGCTTGATACCTGATTTTTAATTTATTTTTCTCCGGTCTAAATCCAAGCGGGATGATGTTTCCTTTAACCGGATAAATTATCTCGGAATCGCAATTGACTATAATGTCACAGCGAAAGTTAGGCGGCAGGTTATTTGTGATATTTGAAATAGTCCTTTCCGCACCGCCATTTGAAAGTGAATTGATAATAAATGCAATATTAGGCATTGATGTTCCCCACCCTATCGGTTCTCAATCGTTTCTTTGACGGAATAAGGTGTATCGACATGCACACCAAAATATGTTTTGATCAGAATTTCACTCATAAGACCAAATACAATCATGATCAGTCCAATAATGACAAGAAAAATTGTCAAAAGCGGCGGAAATATATTATTGGACATCTTTCTTCCCATCGCAAAAAGCACTATTGACCAGACGCCGCAAACGCCTCCCAGCATTTCAAACAAGAGACCCAGTCCGCCGAGCAAATGAAGCGGCCGAGTCGCATACTTATTCCAGAACCAGATTGAGATCATGTCTACAAACCCCTTTATGGTTCGTTTCCAGTTATACTTTGTATATCCCGAAGTTCTGGCTCTGTGATTAACAATGACTTCTCCAACCGTAAACCCTTTGATCTTTAGAATCGCCGGAATAAACCGATGCTGCTCGCCGTATAAGTTAATCCCTTTAAAACATTCTCTCCGATATACTTTCAAAGAACAACCGCTGTCATGGATTCCGTCATGAACAAGTAAATAGCGAAAGAAATTAGCACCTCGCGAGATAAATCGTTTCATGAACGTATCTTTTCGGTTCTTTCTCCATCCCGAAACTACATCCAAGCCATTCTCAATAATATAATGCATCATATTAGGAATATCCGCCGGGTCATTTTGTCCATCTCCGTCCATTGTGATCAGATATTCTTTAGTAGCTACTTTAATGCCGGCATCCATCGCTGCTGTCTGCCCAAAATTGCGTCGCAGCCTGACATACTTTAAAGGATGCAAGGTCTTGCAGATTGCATCTGTCCCATCAGAAGACCCGTCATTCACAAAAATGATCTCATAATCATATCCATTGGCTTCGCACACCGTTTTAATCTCATCATGCAATTTTGTGATATTGCCTTCCTCATTAAACACAGGAACGACAACTGAAATGCCATAATGTTCACTCATCTGGATTTAACTCCTTCTACAAATATATGCCCGAGAGCAATGATCCTCGCCGATTTCTTCAATTTCATACCCACGCTTTCGAAAATCCTCTAAATGCGAAGAGATGTCATCCTTAGGACGATGCCACAGCAAGAGCTGATCGGGATACTCCACGTATTCGAATTTGTGCTGATCGACATCCGCAAAGCA
>JAIKWO010000161.1 GCA_024684675.1 Lachnospiraceae bacterium | reverse complement strand
TATGATAAGCCCGCAGCCACTGATCACAATATCCAATAACCGCTTCAAAAAATGTCTGTACATCCCATTCTCCGTTCGGTCTTAGTCTTCCTGCGGATGATAGGTGGTCACAATCTCCTTGATCAGATCACGCATCTCATCCTCTTCCTCCGCTTCCGCAGCTTCTTTCAGGTTCTTGAGCTGCACGAAGAATTTCTGCTCATTGATCGAGATCGGCTTGCCGATATGAATCAGCTTATTCTCGGTCTCGGTCAATCCCTCCTCGTCCATCAAAAGCTCTTCGTAAAGCTTCTCGCCGGGGCGAAGACCGGTGAATTCGATCCGAATGTCGTCATCTACTTTATAGCCGGACAGACGGATCAGGTTCTTGGCAAGATCAAGGATCTTCACAGGCTCGCCCATATCAAGTACAAAGATCTCGCCACCCTTTGCATAAACGCCCGCCTGCAGTACCAAAGACACCGCCTCCGAGATCGTCATGAAATAGCGGATGATATCCGGGTGTGTGACGGTCACGGGGCCGCCCGCTTCAATCTGTTTTCTGAAAAGCGGGATCACGCTGCCGTTACTGCCAAGCACGTTACCGAACCTGACTGCCACAAATTCCGTATCGTAGTATTTGTTAAACGTCTGAATGATCATCTCGCAGATCCGCTTGGTCGCGCCCATGACATTCGTCGGGTTGACTGCCTTATCCGTGGAGATCATGACGAACTTCTTCACGCCGTTCATGGCCGCTGCCTGCGCGGTCTTCCAGGTACCGAATACGTTGTTTTTGACTGCTTCCGCAGGGCTTGTCTCCATAAGCGGCACATGCTTATGTGCAGCCGCATGGTAGACGATATCCGGCTGATAGGTCTCGAAAATACTGTCCATACGCTTGGTGTTACGTACCGAAGCGATCAGGACGGTCATATGAAGTTCCGGATATTTGAGCAGCAGCTCCTGCTGGATCGCATAAGCGTTGTTCTCATAAATATCAACAATGATCAGATGCGCCGGCTTGTGCGCCGCAATCTGACGGCAAAGCTCCGAACCGATCGATCCGCCACCGCCTGTTACAAGCACCTTTTTCCCTTGCACGTATCCAAGAATCGAATCGATATCGACGCGGATCGGCTCTCTGCCAAGCAGATCCTCTACATCAACATCGCGCAGTTTGCTGACATCCACGTCACCGTTTACGAGCTGGTAGACACCGGGGAGCGTGCGAAGCTTGCAGTTCGTTTGCTGCGCAAGCTCAACGATCTCCTTGATCGTCTTACGTCCTGCGGAAGGGATCGCGATGATGATCTCATCTACCCCCATCGAAGCGGCCGTCTCAACGATCTTGTCTCTGCCACCGACAACCTTGATGCCCTGGATGAACTTGCCCCATTTACCGGGATCGTCATCAATGATTGCCTTGATATGCATCGTGCTAAAATAGCTTGAATTGATCTCTTTGATAATCGTATTGCCCGCATCGCCTGCGCCGACCACCATAACGGAGATACTGTTCCTGCTGTTACGACGCTTACGCCTTGCTTCACGTGCAAAGCGGTATGCAAAACGGCTCACAATAGTTGCGGAAAGAAGCAGGAATGCGTTAAAGAAGTAATAGCTCTTCGGCACGGAACGGTCGAATGCAAGGAGCGTTACAGCCTGCAACACCGCACTCGAGATCGATGCAAATACGATGTTCTGCATCTCGTTTACACCGGCGTATGCCCACAGGCTATGGTATAAACGAAAGATATAGAACAGAACCAGTGTAATGATCACACTGATCGGCAAATGCTCCCAGATTGCTGTGATAAAGTATGTCGGAATATCGTCCAACTGAAACTCATATCGTAAGAGGAGCGAGAATATATTGCAGGCACAAACCGCCAAAATATCATAAACGATCAAAAAGGCACGCCTGGTGATTAATTTATAATTCCACTCAATTTTCTTCATGCTTTGTCTCAATCTTCGGGATCAGCGGTAGTAATGCGATCAAAAATGAAAAACCGCTCGGAATACTCGGATGGAATATCCATTCCGTCATGCCCGAAATCATAAATGATATTACCACAATCACAGGGTAGATGGCAAAGTTTTCCACATCGTGACGCCGCTTATAGTAAAACACCGAACGACAAAGTGCGCCGACGGCAGTCAGAACAAAAAGGAATCCGACGATAATACCGTGATCGTACAATACCTGCATAAACGAATTATGCGCGTGGTAGATCAGAATGCTCTGGTCGCGATCCTCCGGCACCATCGTATCATGTCCTGTCAGGTTCAGGCGGTCAAAGTAGATCTTGAATATCGCAAAACGTCCGTTGGATGTCTCATCATCACTGTCATTTTGAAACGTATAATCCTTGAGCGCATAGGTCTGCCCATCATGCTCATACGTTGCGACAACATTTTCCTGCATGACTTCGTTGCCGTTTTCGTCAATCGTCACATTACCGGGGCCGCTGTCGGCACCTGCCATCCAGCTTAAATTGATCTCGATTCCAAGGATCTTTTCCAGGAAGGATTCAGCCAGTTGCGGTACATTCATATATTTGCGTGATGCGGGATCTTCACCCGGCATGATGCGATCAGAAAACCACTCCGGCTTCGATACCCAGAACGGCCTTGCCACAAGAGCCGGCACGCAGCGGATCAGCATATACACCGTCGGCAGAAGGACGATCACCGGCACGATAAAAAGACAGATCTTGCGGATCACGCCACGAACCGAATCCCGATAATAGACC
>JAIKWO010000159.1 GCA_024684675.1 Lachnospiraceae bacterium | reverse complement strand
AAAAGAGTACCCGAACATCCAGGTATCGATCAGGTGCCAGTCCAGTTACGAGACCATCAAGGCACTTGAAGACGGCAGCATCGACATCGGTCTTATCGGCGAGACCGGCAGGATCGGCAGCCTCCTGTTCCATCCGATCTCCGAGATCGAGGATATCTTTATCGCCACCACAGAATATATGGATGCCATCCGCAGTAAAGACGGAAACGCGACACAGAATCCGCTGGCACTTGCGAACCTGATCCTGCCTGATCAGGACAACTTAAGCCGCCGTTATGTGGATCGCTATCTTGACCCCGGTCTCATTGATGAAAACCGCCTGATCGAAGTATCAACAATGGATCTTGTGATCGAATTTGCCAAGAATGGACTGGGAATCGGCTGCGTGATCGGAGATTTCGTAAAAAAAGAACTGGCCGGAGGCGAACTGGTACGCATCCATACCGATATCAATTTCCCGAAACGCAAGATCGGATTTGCCTGCAGGAAGGAATCTTCCTCAAACAAATCCGCTCTCGCATTTCTCTCATTTATGAAGGTTTAAACTATATAATCTTCATCGAAGCATCTTTGATATGACAGTAGAGGGTGTCATCACCTTCTTCGCGATATGTCTCAAAAACGCCTTCCACAAGCACATCCGTGCCTTCTTCCGGGTAATCCGAACGCTTCCTGCTTCCATCACCCCAGACAAATTCCATGCCCTGCTGGCAGCATGCCATCGCGTCTTTAATCAGAACGAAATAGTAATCGCTGTTCGTCTCATCCATATGTAACGATGTAAAAGCACCTTCCATGCGGATCTTCTTACCTGTATACTGCGACGGCTCCATCATCATCTGAAACACAGTCGCAAAAACCATATCTTTACCCATTGAGGTAAGGTCGATAAAATCACCGCTCACGCCTGCAGTTTGCGCACTGCTCCAATCCTGTGTTCCGGAATATGAATCTATCACATCATCGGAAACGATGTTATCCGGGTTCAGGCTCTCGCTCTCGATCGCAGGCTCCTCTGTCTCCTGCCCCGTCTCCGTCTCAAACGGTTCCCCCTCTAAACCTTCCGTATTCTGTGCGATCGATTCCACTATGGAAGACGACTGATCGGCATTTGCACCACAGCCGCTGATCGTAGTGCATATCATCGCACTCACCAATAGGATCGAACAGATTCGCTTTTTCATCATTTTCTCCTTCTTCCTGCCAACGTGCAGATACCGTACATCAAAATATCCATCATCACGATCGTCGATCCGACAGGGGTTGAACCAAGGATCGAAACCAGCATCCCGACGACCGCACAGATCACGCTCATCAGTCCCGACAAAATCACAACACGCCGATATCCGTCCAACAGCCGCGTCGCAGACAGTGCCGGAAATACAACAAGAGCCGAAATCAGCAGAGACCCGACAAGGTTCATGCCAAGCACAATGATCACGGAAATAATCACCGCCACAAGCAGGTTGTACCCATCGGCGTTCATGCCGGCACATCTGGCAAAATCTTCATCAAAAGTAACCGCAAAGATCCGATTGTAATACAACACAAAAAGTCCGATCACAAGGATTGAGAGCACGATACAGATGACTACTTCCGTCATTGTGAGGGTCAGGATCGAAGTCGATCCGAAAAGTGTTGAGCATACATCACCCGACACATTTGCCGATGCCGAAAACACATTCATCAGCATATATCCGAATGCCAGTGCCCCGACAGATAACATGGCGATCGCCGCATCACCTTTTACTTTTGCATGCTTTCCCGTGCGCAAAAGAAGAATGGCACAGAGTATGGTGACAGGCATGACAAGCAGCGTATCACTCACAAGATGTAATACTGAAGCGACACACATCGCGCCAAAAGCTACATGCGACAACCCATCTCCGATAAACGAATATCGCTTAAGTACGAGCGTAACGCCAAGAAGTGAAGAACAAAGCGCGATCAGCGTACCAACAATAAACGCATAACGTACAAATGGAAATTCCAGGTAATAAAACAGTTCAGTCATCGCAGATCCTCCTCACGAAATCCCCCGTCAGTAAGCTTTACGATCTTATTTGCATACTTCTCAACCGCAGCGGCATCGTGACTGACCATCATGATCGTCTGTCCGGAAGCATTTAAATCTTCAACCAGACTGTAAAGTTCTTCAGATGCAACGATGTCCAGTCCGACTGTCGGCTCATCCAATACAAGAAGCCTCTTAGGATACGCCAGTGTGCGTGCAAGTAAAACGCGCTGTTTTTGTCCGCCCGACAATTTTGTAAAGTTCCTGTCAGCGATTGCAGCTATCCCAAAACGTTCCATACTTGCCACAGCATTTGCTTTTTCCTTTTTTCCATAGAAAGGACGCCGTCCCATCGACGGAAGCATTCCGGATAAGACGATCTCATGCACAGTCGCAGGGAAATCCTCTCGGATCGCGGTTGTCTGGGGCAGATATCCAATCTGCCCCGCTTTTAATACTTCCGCGACTGTCACCGTCCCGGAAATAGGAGGCAACAAACCCAAAATCGTTTTTAATAACGTTGATTTGCCACTCCCGTTCTCGCCCACTATGCACAAATAGTCGCCCTGTTCGACAGAAAACGAAATACCCTCACAGACAAGTTCATCTCCGTATCCAACCGCCATATTGTCGCATGTAATCAATGACATATTATGTCCTTTCTAATTTAGCGCCTGCGTCAGTGCCTTCAGATTATCCTCCATAACAGACAGATACGTCTTTCCTGCTTCCCGATCCTCTTTTGACATGGAATGAATACCGTCCATCTGCAGGATAGTCTGATTATGATCTTTTGTATTCTGAATAATACCTTTTGCAATCGAATCGGATGCACCTTTATTGATCAAAACATATGGAAGCTGTAACTCATCCACTTTCTTTGCCAAAAATGCCATCGTTTCAAAACTTGCCTCTGATTCAGCACTGCATCCGACAAATGCAGCATAATAATCAAGCCCGTAGTCATCTACAAGATAACGGTAAGGGAAACGATCCCCAAAAAGTACCGTTTTTCGTGCCGATTTTGAAACCATATCCGTATACTTCTTATCCAGTTCTGCAAGCTTCTCTTTATAGGCATCCGCATTCTCACGATACGCACTTGCATTCTCTGAATCGATCTTCGCCAGCGCGCTCTCGATCGCATCTACAAGATTGGAAGCATTTCGAAGCGAAAGCCATACATGCTCATCATATTCAGGGCCTTCATGCTCATGATCATGCTCGTCTCCGTCTTCATGCTCATGCTCGTCTCCGTCTTCATGCTCATGCTCGTGGTCATGTCCTTCCATTCCCTCTACGATCTCTTCCTCCCGGACTGCGTCTCCGAGCGTATCCAAAAGATTGATCACCTGCATATCCGGATTATTGCTTTCTTTCAGTGCATCTTCAACCCATTCGTCGGATTCGCCTCCGACATAAATAAACAGATCACAATTAGCGATCTTTGCGATATCCTGTGCAGTCGGCTGATATGAATGCAGATCGACACCGTTGTCCATAAGAAGCGTCAGTTCAATGTCTTTCCCCTGATCCCCGAGCACTTCTCTTGTCCAATCATACTCCGGAAAAACAGTACATACGATGCTCTTTTGATCGTCACCCTTTCCGCAAGCACAAAAAGTAAGCATGCTTAAAATGCACACCATGCATAATACTATTCTGTTTTTTTTCATTTTTCTCCTCCGTATATCAATAAAATCTATTTTGTCGATATACGGAATTCAATTCAGAAGTTCAACCTTTTGTGATACCAAGGTTCTGACTGTTTTTTCCGTCTTGTCACAAAGTATGGCTAAAGAACGGATAAACAGAAAAGAAATATACAAGATCAGTACAGGCAAAAAGACAGTCTTTACCTGTGAGACAACACGGAATGCAATATCCATAACAGCACAGATCGGACAATCATCATCCGTACAATGATGTCGATGTTCCGTGTGTGCAGATATGTAATTGTATGAAAACAAAATGCTGAGGGTGACAAGTGCCGCCATCAGAAACGCAAAAAAACGCGTCTTGTCATTCATATCGTATCACTCCGATGCTAATGAGAATACACTTCATTTAAAAAAATTCGAGAGGCAACTCTGCCTCTCGAATTCTTGGATACATTTTAATCTTCGACCTTAACGATCTCTTTCTTGTTGTAAGAACCACAAGCCTTGCAAACTCTGTGAGGCATCATCAGAGCACCGCACTTGCTGCACTTAACCAATGTAGGAGCGCTCATTTTCCAGTTCGCTCTACGCTTATC
>JAIKWO010000124.1 GCA_024684675.1 Lachnospiraceae bacterium | reverse complement strand
AGTTGTACTTTCTTTCCCGTTCATGTAAAATATTAACGTATATGGGAAAACAGGTACCCAGACATGATCAAAGATAATCAGAAATATTTCAATAGATTACATATTGTGATAGATGCTTTCGTCGTTGCCTGCGCTTACATTCTGGCGTGGTACCTGAAGTTCGAAAGCGTTTTCGCATCCAAAAAGATGGGCGTAGGTGTTCTCGAAGCGGGAACCTATTTTTACGCGCTCTATTTTATTGTACCGGGCTATTTGATCCTGTACTACGCATTCGGTCTGTACGCACCGAAGCGTGGAACACAGCGCAAATATGAAGTATACGGCATCTTTAAGGCCAACATCGTCGGCGCACTTTTGTTCATTGCGGCTTTGTATGTTGTGAACCAGCCGAACTTCTCGCGTTCGATGATCTTCCTGTTCCTTGCGGTCAATGTTGTGATGACCCTGGTCAGCAGGCATCTCATGCGCGATTTGTTGCATTTTTTCAGAAAGCGCGGCTACAATGTGAAGTATATTCTGCTTGTCGGCTACTCGCGGGCAGCAGAGGAGTACATTACAAGGATTAATTCGAACCCGCAGTGGGGCTATGTCGTTCGCGGCATTCTGGACGACCGCATTCCACGCGGGACATCCTATAAAGGCGTGAAGGTACTCGGCGAGATCGACAATCTGCACATCATCCTGCCGGAGAACAAGCTGGATGAGATTTCGATCACTCTCTCCCTGCAGGATTACGGCAGGCTGGAAGAGATCGTGGATCTTTGCGAGAAATCAGGCGTTCACACCAAGTTTATTCCGGATTACAACAGCCTGATCCCGAGCAAGCCTTATACAGAAGACCTGATGGGACTTCCGGTTATCAATATCCGTTATGTCCCGCTGACCAACACCCTTAACTGGGTCAGCAAGAGGATCGTCGACATTGTCGGTTCCCTTTTGGGCTTGATCCTGTTCTCACCGTTTATGATCTTTGCGGCGATCGGGATCAAAATGAGCAGCGCCGGACCGCTGATCTTTAAGCAGGAGCGTGTCGGTCTGCACAACAGAACATTTCAGATGTTCAAATTCCGTACCATGGAAGTACAGAAGGAGACGGAAGAGAAGAAAGCCTGGACGGTCAAAGATGACCCCCGTGTTACCAAGATCGGACGTTTTCTTCGCAGAACGAGTATTGACGAGATGCCCCAGCTGATCAACATTCTGCGTGGGGATATGTCTCTGGTGGGTCCGAGACCCGAACGGCCTCTCTTTGTTGAGAAGTTCAAGGAAGAGATCCCGCGTTATATGATCAAGCATCAGGTTCGTCCGGGACTGACGGGCTGGGCGCAGATCAACGGCTATCGTGGAGATACCTCCATCAGACGCCGCGTTGACTACGATATTTACTACATCGAGAACTGGACGATGGGCATGGACATCAAGATCATGTTCCTGACGGTTTTCAAAGGTTTTATCAATAAGAATGCTTATTAGATGTGTGAACTAAGGAGAATCTTTACATGAGAGATTACGAAGAATACGACGACGAGCCGGTCAGACGTAAAAAACACAAAAAGAGTACCGGTACCAGAACCGCCGCCGGAAAGCGCCGCTCCAAGAAAAAGCGTGCGGCAAAGCGTCGTAACCGGACGATTCTTTTCATTTTGGAGATTGCTTTGCTTGTAGTTCTTCTTTTTGTGCTTTGGGGATTTATGAAGCCTCTTGATGCCATTCAGAAGATTACGATTGATGAAGATGATATCGTCATGAATGAAAAAGTAAAAGAAGACGTAACCATGAAGGGCTATCGGAATATCGCATTGTTTGGTGTTGATTCCAGAAGTGGTGATCTTCTTAAGGGAACGCGTAGCGATACCATCATCATCGCATCCATCAATCAGGATACCGGTGATGTGAAGCTTGTATCCGTATTCCGTGATACATACTTAAATCTTGGTAACGATACTTATAATAAGTGTAACGCAGCATATGCAAAGGGCGGTCCGGAACAGGCGATCGCAATGCTTAACAAGAATCTCGACCTGAACATTACGGAGTTTATGACGGTCGGCTTCAAGGGCTTGATCGAAGTGGTCGATGCAATTGGCGGTGTTGAGATCGATGTGACGGAAGCGGAGATTCCGCACTTGAACAATTACCAGATCAGTATGGTCGGTAAGACGACGGACGGCGTTACTTTCACAGCAAACGAAGGTACGGACTATATCGCTGTAAGGCACTCCGGCAAGCAGGTGCTGAACGGTCTGCAGGCAACGGCTTACTGCCGTATTCGTTATGTGGGCAACGATTTTATGCGTGCCCAGCGTCAGCGTACCGTTATTCAGGCGGTTGCGGACAAAGCAAAGACGTTGAGCGCCTCTGAATTGACTTCGGTAGCAGAGAAGATTCTTGAGGGTGATAAGCTTGCAGCTACCAATCTCCAAGCAACGGAGATCTATTCTGTGCTTGGCGAAATTGCAAAGTACAATATTGTTCAGGATGACGGATTCCCGTTTGAAGAATATCGAGGCACCGGAACTGTCGGTAGTAAGGGTAGCTGCGTTATTCCAAAGGATTTAAAGAAGAACGTTGCCAAATTACATGATTTTTTGTTTGGCGAAAAGGACTACCAGTTATCTTCCGAGGCGGAGGAATGCAGCAAGAAGGTATCTTCCGACACAGGAAAATACGTAAACTCCAGTGCGGATGAGTTCGCATCCAAGAAGGATGGCAAAGACGAGACGAAGAAGTCATCTGACGTGAAGGCTTCAAACGAAAAGAAGGCAGCAGCCGAGATCGAAGCGTCCGGTCTTGATGCGCAGCAGGCAGCGGAGATGCCGGTTGCGGCAGAGGCACCGGTTGCAGTCGAAGCACTGCCGGCTCAGACAGAGCCGCTTTTACCGGAATAATGAAAACCCAATGAAGGGACCGAGCGATCGGTCCCTTCTTACACTTAAGCAGAGTACTATACGAGGAAATCATATGAATCCAACCGTAGATGTGATCATACCGACATATAAACCGGATGAACGGTTCGCAAAGCTTGTTGCCATGCTTGAGCAGCAGTCCTACCCTGTCGGCAGGATCATTGTCATGAATACGGAAGAAAAATATATGGATGCGTTTCTGGACGGAAGGCGCGATGTCGGCACGCATAAAAGCGTTCGCATTCACCATTTGTCCAGGCGTGAATTCGATCATGGCGGGACAAGACGAAAAGGTGTTTCAAAATCGGACGCGGGCTATTTTCTCTGCATGACACAGGATGCCGTCCCGACAGATACGGATCTTGTAAAAAGACTTGTAGATGCCTTTTCGGGAAATGAGGACGGAAAAGGTGAGATTGCTGTCTCTTATGCAAGGCAGATGCCCTGGCCGGATGCAAGCCCGATCACGTCGTTTACGCGTGGCTTTAACTATCCGGAGAATTCACTTGTAAAAAGCAAAGCAGATCTTGGAACGCTTGGAATCAAGACTTACTTTTGCTCCAATGTCTGCGCCATGTATGATCGTAAGATCTTTGACGCACTCGGCGGTTTCATCCGTCGTACGATCTTTAATGAAGATATGATTTATGCGGCGAAAGCGATCACGATGGGCTATCGGATCGCCTATGTGGCGGATGCAAAGGTCTTTCATTCGCATGAGTATGGAGCCGTGCAGGAACTCCGCCGCAATTTTGACCTCGGGGTATCGCAGGCGGATCATCCGGAAGTGTTCGAAAATATCCGATCAGAAGGGGAAGGCGTGAAGCTGGTTAAGATGACGGCTTCGTATCTTCGCTCGATCGGTCGGACCGGCATGATCGTGCGGCTTATTGCGTTATCAGGTGCGAAGTACATCGGGTATCTTTTGGGCAAGCATTACCGCAGTCTTCCGAAATGGCTTGTTATGCGTCTTACGATGAATAAGCAGTACTGGAAATAAAACGGGACTTCATACATTTTGCATAAAGTCATCACATTTTGGACACAAATTGATCTTATACTGACCGTGAAAGATGGATGAAAGGATTATAAAGAAAAGAGGTCTTAACTATGTACGAAAACTACAATAATCCTGGTAACTACAATAACGATTCAAACGAAAACGGTCAGAACGGCATTTATACGGGATATCGCAGCACGTACGGCGCGGGTGCATCTCCGACCGGCTCTGAGCCGCAAAAACCGGTCAAGAAGAAAAGCAAGATCGCACCGAAGATCGCTTTGGGGTGTTTCCTGGGGCTGGCATTTGGCTTGTTTGCGGGCGTCGGCTTCTATGCCGTGACCATTGCATCCAATCTGATCAAGTCCGGCATCTCATTTGATACGCAGCCCTCGACGCCGCAGCAACAGATCGAAGAGACGATTCCGGCGACGGAAGAAGGCAAGGCACCGGTTCAGACAACGAGCGGCGAGACGGCTGTCGTTACAACGGATGTCACGAAGGTTGTAGACAGAGTTATGCCGGCGGTTGTATCGATTGAGAATAAATTTACGCAGCGTTCTTCGTTCTTCGGCCAGACGGTTGAGAGTGAAGCGCAGGCGAGCGGATCCGGCATTATCGTCGGTGAGAGTGACAAGGAACTTCTGATCGTCACGAATCATCACGTGATCGAGAATGCGGACACCCTGACCGTTACTTTTACGGATAATGAGAAGGGTGAGGCGCAGGTAAAAGGCTACGACTCCGAGCAGGATGTTGCGGTCATCGCTGTTCCCCTTTCCGACATCAAGACATCCACAAAGAATGCGATCGTCGTTGCAACACTCGGCGACTCCGATAAGCTTACAGTCGGCGAACCTGCGATCGCAATCGGCAATGCACTCGGTTATGGTCAGTCCGTAACGGTTGGTGTTATCAGTGCACTTGACAGGCCGATCGGCGGCGATACGGACACACCGGTTAAGATCCAGACGGATGCAGCCATCAACCCCGGTAACTCGGGCGGCGCACTTTTAAATATTCAGGGCGAAGTAGTCGGCATCAACTCCAACAAGATCGGCGGTACGATCGTGGAAGGTATGGGATATGCGATTCCGATCTCTTCCGTCAGACCGATCATCGATGAGTTGATGACCAAGACGACACGTGTGAAGGTAGATGATGCGAATGCATCGTATCTTGGCATCTCCGGCGTGAACATTACGGACGATGTATCCCAGATGTACGGTATGCCCAAGGGCATCTATGTTGCACAGGTTTACGAGGATACAGCGGCAGCAAAGGCCGGTCTTGTAAAAGGTGATATCATCACCAAGTTCGACGGGACAAGCGTTACATCCATGGAAGATCTGCAGAAGACATTGCAGTTCTATGCAGCAGGTACGACCGTGGATATCACGATCCAGCAGGGCAGCCCGACCGGCTACCAGGAGAAGAAGGTAACCGTAACACTGGGCGCAAAAGAGGAAAAATAAAATCCGTATAAATTGTATACAGATGAGTTGAAAGATTTTCACCGCATGCAATAAATAATTTGTTGCGTTAGAATATTGAGGTTGCTATAATAGCATTGTTTTAAACATACGTTTATTTCATTTTGAAGGAGGAAACTAGTGTGAAGAAGTATGTGAGCATGCTGCTTGCAGCGGCAATGACAATGTCTCTTGTTGCATGCGGCAGTTCCGATACCGGCGCTACCATTCAGCAGGTAGAGCAGGTTAAGGAAGAAGCAAAAGAAGAAGCTCCCGCAGCTGAAAGCGCAGCTGCAGAAGAGGTTGCTGAAGAGAATTTCCACATCGGTATCGTTACAGGTTCCGTATCCCAGTCCGAGGATGACAGACGTGGTGCTGAAGCATTCCAGGCGAAGTACGGTGAAGACAGAGTTAAACTTGCAATCTATCCCGATAACTTTACAGAGGAGCTTGAGACAACCGTTCAGACGATCGTAAACCTTTCCGACGATCCGGATATGAAAGCGATCATCGTTAACCAGGCTGTTCCGGGTACAACCGAAGCATTCCGTAAGATCAAAGAGAGAAGACCTGACATCCTTTGTATCGCAGGTGAGTCTCACGAAGACCTTCCGGAAATCGGTTCCGCTGCAGACCTTGTATGTAACAACGACTTCGTAGCTCGTGGCTACCTGATGATCAAGACAGCACATGATCTTGGCTGCGATACATTCGTTCATATCTCTTTCCCGAGACATATGTCTTATGAGACAATGAGCCGTCGTGTTGCAATCATGCAGGAGACTTGCAAAGATCTTGGTATGAAGTTTGTCCTTGAGACAGCTCCCGACCCGACATCCGACGTAGGTGTTTCCGGTGCGCAGGCTTATATCCTTGAAAAGGTTCCGGAGTGGGTTAAGAAGTATGGCGAGAAAGCTGCTTACTTCTGTACCAACGATGCACATACAGAGCCGCTTCTTAAGCAGCTCCTTGAGTATGGCGGATACTTCATCGAGGCAGACCTTCCGTCTCCTACAATGGGTTACCCGGGTGCACTTGGTCTTGACCTTACAGCAGAAGCAGGCGACTATGAGAAGATCCTTGCAAAGGTTGAGAAAGCAGTCGTTGAAAAAGGCGGCGCAGGCAGATTCGGTACATGGGCATTCTCCTATGGCTACACTGTTTCCGCAGGTCTTGCACAGCACGCTGTTAACGTTATCAACGGCGAGAGCGAGCTGACAGATATGGATGATATCGCAAAAGCATACGAGGTATTCTCTCCCGGTGCATCTTGGAACGGATCCAGCTACACCAATGCAGAGACAGGCGTAAAGTCTGACAATACATACCTTGTATATCAGGATACCTATATCATGGGTGATCCCGGTAAGTATGTAGGCGCTACATCCGTAGAAGTTCCGGAGAAATACTTCACAGTTAAATAAATCCGAATAGAAATCGGTTCGACGAATTTTTATTGGGGAGGCATTTTTTACCTCCCCAATATTTTCGTGTTTTCGGACGGATTTCTTTTTCAGGTTATAAAGAGGAAAGAAACAGATGGCAAAAGAAAATGCTCCCCTATTGGAAATGCGTGGTATCAAGAAGGACTTTTTCGGAAACCAGGTTCTGACGGATATCAATTTTAAACTAAAGCAGGGCGAAGTACTTGGTCTTTGCGGCGAGAACGGCGCAGGCAAGAGTACGCTTATGAAGATCCTCTTCGGTATGGATGTGATCAGAGAGACCGGCGGTTATGACGGTGAGATTCTGATTGACGGTGAAGTGGTGAATTTTCGTACACCCTTCGATGCGCTGGAGGCAGGCATCGGCATGGTGCATCAGGAGTTTTCCCTGATCCCCGGATTTACGGCAAAAGAGAATATTCTGCTGAATCGTGAACCGAAGAGAAAAAATGTGATCTCTGAGGTTTTCGGTGATCGTTTAAATACATTGGATTATAACGTGATGACCGGACGCGCCATATCCGCGATTGAGAAGATGGGATTCCATATCGATGCGGATATGGTGATCAATGACATGCCGGTCGGTCACAAACAGTTTACGGAGATCGCAAGAGAACTGAGCAAGGAGAACTTAAAGCTCCTCATTCTGGACGAGCCCACCGCGGTTCTGACGGAAAAGGAAGCGGAAGCGCTCCTTAAGTCTATTCGGATCATGTCCGAAAAAGGAATTTCCGTAATCTTTATCACACACAGATTACATGAGATCCTGGATGTTTGCGATAAAGTTGTTGTTATGCGTGACGGCCGTATCGCGCTGGATTCCCCGGCAAAAGAAACATCCGTCGAGGAGATCACCAGATATATGGTCGGACGTCAGGTGGATTTTGCAAACAAGAAGGACATCCGCGATCATTCGGACGCAGAGACGATCATGTCGATCAAACGCCTCTGGGTTGATATGTCCGGTGAGACCGTCCGCGATGTCAATCTGGATATCAAAAAAGGAGAGATCCTCGGTATCGGTGGCCTTGCGGGGCAGGGCAAGCTCGGTATTCCGAACGGTATCATGGGTCTTTGCGAAGCAGGCGGAACCGTTCTTTTCGAAGGCAAAGAAATTCCGCTGAACAATCCGCGTCGCTGTCTGGACGCTTCTCTTGCATTCGTATCGGAGGACAGAAGAGGCGTCGGCCTTCTTCTTGATGAGACGCTGGAATGGAACGTTGTATTCCCCGCAATGCAGATTCAGGAAAAATTCCTGAAAAAACTGTTTGGCGGTCTGATCAAATGGCGTAATGAAAGAGAGATCGGCGCCGCTACACAGAAATATATCGAGGAGCTCAAGATCAAATGTACCGGTTCCAAACAGAAGGCAAGAGAGCTTTCCGGTGGTAATCAGCAGAAGGTCTGCCTGGCAAAGGCATTCGCACTTGAGCCGAAGTTCCTGTTCGTGTCGGAACCGACACGTGGTATCGATATCGGTGCCAAGTCGCTGGTTCTCGATGCATTGAAGAAATTCAACCGGGAAAACGATGTTACGATTGTCATGATCTCATCCGAATTGGAAGAGCTCCGTCAGATCTGCGACCGTATCGCGATCGTATCGGGCGGCAAGATCTCCGGTATCCTGCCGGCAGACAAGCCTTCGGAAGAATTCGGTATGTTGATGGTCAGTCAGGTAAAGTAAGGAGAAGAAGATGCAAGAAAAGTTTCATGACGTATTGAGCAGCTTCGGATTACCGAGACTGATCATTACGGGATTTTTAATTCTATTGTTTATTATGGCTCCTTTTGTAGGTGCGGATTTTCCCACCCAGCTGACGAATACGATCAACCGTTTCAGCTGGAATGCGGTACTCGTTCTTGCAATGGTGCCGATGATCCATTCCGGATGCGGCCTGAACTTCGGTCTGCCGCTCGGTATCATTTCGGGTCTTCTGGGCGCAACGTTGTCCATTGAATTCGGTTTTACCGGCGCGATGAGCTTTGTGATGGCATGCCTGATCGCAACGCCGTTTGCCCTTGTTTTCGGTGGTGGCTACGGCTGGCTTCTGAACAAGATCAAGGGCGGTGAGATGATGATTGCGACGTATGTCGGCTTCTCATCCGTGTCTTTAATGTGTATGATGTGGCTTCTGCTTCCGTATACAAGCCCGACCATGGTATGGGGCTTTGCGGGCAAAGGTCTTCGTACCACGATCTCGCTGGAAGGTTTCTATGACAAAGCACTGTCTGACTTTTTGCAGATCAATATCGGTACGCTTTCGATCCCGACAGGTGCGCTTTTGTTCTTCGCGGTACTGGCATTTCTGATGTGGGCATTCCTGCATACCAAGACCGGTACGGCAATGACGGCAGTCGGCTCCAACCCGACATTTGCCAAGGCGGCCGGCGTGAACGTTGACAAGATGCGTCTTTTATCCGTTGTTCTCTCGACATGGCTTGCCGCGATCGGCATTCTTGTGTATGAGCAGGGCTTCGGTTTCGTACAGCTGTATATGGCACCGTTCAATATGGCGCTTCCTGCTGTATCCGCTATCCTGATCGGTGGTGCTTCCGTCAATAAAGCATCCATCGCGAACGTGATCATCGGGACGTTCCTGTTTCAGGGTATTGTAACTATGACACCTACGGTTATGAATTCCATGATTCATACCGACATGAGCGAAGTCATCAGAATCGTTGTTTCCAACGGTATGATCCTGTATGCCTTGACAAGAAAGACGGAGGGATCA
>JAIKWO010000114.1 GCA_024684675.1 Lachnospiraceae bacterium | reverse complement strand
TGTTTTTGACGAGGATGTTTATGAAGCGATCAGTTTAAAGACGTGTGTTGAGAAGAGACTGACGATCGGTGCCCCCGGAAAAAGTGCCATGTTGCATGCGATCGAAGAAAACCGAAAGTTTTTAGAAGCTTAATGCTATCACAATACAATGAGGAGAATGAAAAAATGAGTGAAAAACTGAAAGTAGGTATCTTAGGCGGCACCGGTATGGTTGGACAGAGATTTATCTCTCTTTTGGAAGATCATCCCTGGTTTGAAGTAACTGTGATCGCGGCAAGCCCGCGTTCTGCAGGTAAGACGTATGATGAAGCTGTCGGTGACCGGTGGAAAATGACCACACCGATGCCCGAGAAAGTAAAGAAACTGGTTGTTATGAATGTCAACGAAGTTGAGAGAGTATCCGCTGAAGTTGATTTTGTTTTCAGCGCGGTTGACATGACCAAAGATGAGATCAAAAAGATTGAAGAGGCATATGCAAAGACCGAAACACCGGTTGTATCCAATAACAGTGCGCACCGCTGGACGCCCGATGTGCCGATGGTGATCCCGGAGATCAATCCGGAGCACATGGAAGTGATCGAATTCCAGAAGAAGAGACTTGGCACGAAGAGAGGTTTTGTTGCGGTTAAGCCGAATTGCTCCATTCAAAGCTATGCTCCTGTTCTCACTGCCTGGAAAGAGTTTGAGCCTTATGAAGTGGTTGCAACTACTTATCAGGCAATCTCTGGTGCAGGCAAGACATTCAAGGATTGGCCGGAAATGGTTGAAAACGTGATCCCTTATATTGGCGGCGAAGAAGAGAAGTCCGAAAAGGAGCCGCTTCGTATCTGGGGCAAGATCGAAGACGGTGTGATCAAACCGGCGGAAAGTCCCGTGATCACCTGCCAGTGCATTCGTGTGCCTGTTTTAAACGGCCATACGGCTGCTGTATTTGTTAAATTCAAAAAGAAACCGACTAAGGAACAATTGATCGAAAAGCTGACTGCGTTCAAGGGCGTGCCGCAGGAACTGAACCTTCCGAGTGCCCCGAAGCAGTTTATCCGTTATATGGAAGAAGACAATCGTCCGCAGGTTAAGTTGGATGTGGATTATGAGAACGGTATGGGCATTTCCGTAGGACGTATTCGTGAAGATCATGTTTATGACTGGAAGTTTGTCGGCCTCTCCCATAATACGGTTCGCGGCGCGGCGGGCGGCGCGGTTCTTTGCGCAGAACTCTTAAAAGCAAAAGGCTATATTACCAAAAAATAAAACAGGAGTTCAATTACCATGGAGGAAAATCGCTACCAGATCGATCTTTTAAATGCGATCAATGAAAAACTGGATATCGAATGCAACATGTATCGGGCTGTCATAGATACCTCTACGTGTGCTTTTCTCTATTATTCGTTTGCGGAAGACAGCTTTAAGACGCTGGGTGACTGGAATCACTATTTCAGGACAGCGGTACAGAGCAAAAAGGATCTTTCCCTTTTATATCAGGAGATAGATGAATCGTTCCTTCCGTCGATCAAAGAGCTTTTCTTTATCGACCAGACGGATGCATCTTCTTCGGAGCAGACGTTTAAAAAGCGCGATTCCGATCTTTGGATTCACTGCAGCGCAAACGTAACGTATGACGGTAACCACAGACCTTTGGAAAAAGTGATCCGTTTTGAGGATATTTCCAAGCAAAAAAAGCAGAACGATGAGATGGCCTATATGGCTTATTACGATTATATGACCAATATGTATAACCGTAATCATTTCGTCCAGACATTGATGGAATGGGTCACCAGAGCAGAAGCGGAATCGGCGATCGTGTCCGTTGCGTTTATCGATATTGATGATTTTAAAAAGATCAATGACGGAATGGGGATTCTGGAAGGCGATGAATTGATTCAGGCCTTTGGCGGTTTCCTTTCTGACCTTTGTGCAGGTGATGACAACATTATCTGCGGTCATTTTGACAGCGACCTGTTTTGTATCGCGATTTATAACCCGAGCGGAAAGCGCAGTATTTCCGCACTTTATGACGAGATCACGGAGCGGAATAAGCGTCCGTATAAGCTTTCGCGTGAAGAGGTTACGATCTCTGTCAGCGCCGGTGTGGCTGAATATCCGGAAGCTGCGAAGTCAGCTCTTGAACTGATCGGATTTGCACAGATCATGATGTATCAGGCAAAAGATTCCGGAAAAAGTGAGATCCGCTATTTCGATACGCCGGTCATCAACCAGTTTGTTCGCTCGACCAATATTGAGCATCGGTTAAAAATGGCTGTGGCCAACAATGAGCTTATACTCCATTACCAGCCGCAATACGAAGCCGGAACGGGCAGACTGCGTGGTGTGGAAGCCCTCGTCAGATGGCGCTATGAGGGTGATAAGCTGATGTATCCGGGCGAATTCATCCCGATTGCGGAGCGCAGTAACCTGATTGTTGATATCGGCGACTGGGTTATGGATAAAGCGCTTTCGATGCTTGCAATATGGCAGAAGGAATATGATGAAGATTTTAATATGAGCATCAATATTTCACCTGTTCAATTTAAACGGGAAGATTTTGTGCGGAAGATCCTGCGCTTGATTGAGGTTTATGATATCAATCCTGCGGGGATCGAGCTGGAACTGACAGAAACGGTTCTTGCCGATGATCTGGAGGAGGCAGCCAGGAAGATGGAGGCGCTCTGCAGACACGGCATTCGATTTGCGATCGATGATTTCGGTACAGGTTATTCCTCTCTTTCTTATCTGAGCGGTCTGCCTGTTCATACGATCAAAGTGGATAAAACATTTGTCGATTCCATTTCCAGCAACGAGCCCGGAACCATCATCATTGAATCGATTGTCCGCATGGTTAATAAACTCGGCTATAAGACGGTAGCCGAAGGTGTCGAGAAGCAGGAACAATATGATTACCTGAATGATATCGGCTGTGGTTATGTACAGGGATTTTTACTGGACAGACCAATGACTGATGAAAAGATCGACGCATTATTGAAAAAACGTATGTAATCGCGAGGGAGCTATGGCAATTAAACATGCAACGGAGTTGCAATACCTGAATCATTATTATGAGCAGGACGGCAGTCAGCTGATCGTATTTTACGGACAGAAGAATATGAATATGACACAGATGCTGCTTGATTTCTGTCAGGGTAAGCCGAGTCATTACTATGTTTCCAGAGCATGCTCCGAACGGGAACAGCTCTATACATGGGGCGCGGAATTAAAGGAAAAAGGGGCGTTTTTGCCGGAATACCCTGCTTTTACGGATTTGTTCTATGCCATCACGGAAAAAAGAACGAAAAAGAAGATCATTGTGATCGAAGAATTCCAGAACATCGTAAAGCAGAGCACTGCTTTTATGAAGGAACTGATCTCGTTCATGCATGCCAAGTGGGAAGAGCAGCCTGTTATGGTGATCCTTTGCTCAACGCTTACCGGCTGGGTTGAGAACAGTCTGGTATCTAAGATCGGCGAAGCGGCGTATGAGATCACCGGCTTCGTAAAGATGAAAGAACTCGGTTTTCGTGAGGTGACAAGACGTTTTCCGGAGTGCAGCAAAGAGTATCAGGTCGAGACATATGCGCTTCTTGGTGGGAATCCCGGTTTGTGGCATTATTTTGACGAAACGCTGTCCGTAAAGGAGAACATCTGTCGCAATATCTTACAGCAAGACGCATATCTCCATGATGAGGCAATCCGTATTGTCGGTTCGGAACTTCGTGAGACAAATGTCTATCATACGATCCTTTCCGCGATCGCATCAGGCAAGCAGAAACTGAATGACCTACATATCCATACAGGATTTTCGCGGGCCAAGATCAGTGTTTACTTAAAGAACCTGATGGAACTGGAGCTGGTGGAGAAAGTTTTCTCTTATGATTCTGCCGGCCGTGAGAACACTCAAAAAGGTGTCTACAGGATATCAAATCATCTTGTTCAGTTTTATTTTCGCTATATGTATCCGAATGCAAGTCGTTTAAAGACAATGCAACCGGAAGATTTTTATGAGACATATATCGCGCCGACATTCCGGAGCTTTGTTGCACCGTATTATGTGCTTGTCTGCAGGGAATACCTTGACAGACTCAATGAAAAGAAGAAGCTCCCGATCAACTATGCCAAGATCGGCGAGTGGGTCGGTAAAGTCGGTACGATCGATATCCTTGCGCAGGACGAAGACGGCAATACGATCTGCTGTCTGTGCAATTGGGAAAAACCGATGATGCTTTATGACGATTATGAATGGCTGCTTTTCTGTATGGAAAAGGCAAAGTTGAATGCCGATCATATTTGTCTGTTTTCGGCGACCAGATTTGATGAAAAGCTGATCCTGGAAGCCAAAGTAAAGAAAGCGCTTAAGCTTCTCGATCTAAACGCGATCTGATCATTGGGGTAAGCATGGGTAAAAATCTGTTTATTGCAGAGAAACCGAGCGTCGCAAAGGAATTTGCCAAGGCGCTTGGCTTTCGGTTTTCCGGAAAAGACGGGTATATGGAATCCAATGAAGCCGTCGTGACATGGTGCGTTGGGCATCTTGTGACGATGAGTTATCCGGAAGTTTATGATGAAAAATACAAAAAGTGGTCCTTTGATACGATCCCTTTTATTCCGCAGGAATTTAAGTATGAAGTGATCGATTCCGTCCGTAAGCAGTTTACGATCGTGAGCAGCCTTTTGAACAGGGAAGATGTTGAGACGATCTATGTCTGCACCGACTCCGGACGCGAAGGAGAATATATTTACCGCCTTGTGATGCAGGAGGCGGGTGTGAAGAATAAAGCGCAGAAAAGAGTCTGGATCGATTCCCAAACGGAAGAGGAGATCTTGCGGGGCATTCGTGAGGCCAAAGATCTTTCGCATTATGATCATCTGTCGGAAGCCGCATATCTTCGCGCCAAAGAAGATTATCTGATGGGCATCAATTTTTCCAGAGCGCTGACACTGGGGTTTGGATACGAGATCAAAAATTATCTGAACCAGAATAAGGCCGTGATCTCAGTCGGTCGCGTGATGACATGCGTACTGGGCATTGTGGTCAATCGGGAGCGCGAGATCCGCGCATTTGTTAAGACGCCGTTTTACCGCGTTTTGGGGCTTTTTTCCATTGACGGGCACAGCTTTGAAGGCGAATGGCGCGTGACGAAAAAGAGTTGTCTGTACGGATCGAAACACCTATATAAGGAAAACGGTTTTCTAAATAAAGGTATCTCCGAAAAGTTTATCGGGTATCTTCGGAAAGAGCCTGCGGAACCGATGGTTGTCCGTTCTCTTGAGAAGAAAAAAGAGACGAAGAATCCCCTTCTTCTTTATAATCTGGCAGAACTTCAGAACGACTGTGCAAAGTATTTTAAGATCAGTCCGGATGAGACATTAAAGATCGCACAGGAATTATATGAGAAAAAGCTGACGACATATCCACGTACCGATGCAAGAGTGTTGTCAACGGCCGTTGCAAAAGAGATCACCAAGAATCTTTCAGGTCTCCGCGGATATGTATATGCCAAAGAGTTTGCGAATGAGATCCTTGAAAATAAACTTTATGTTAACCTTGCGAAAACGAAGTATGTGAATGATAAGCAGATCACCGATCACTATGCGATCATTCCGACCGGGCAGGGTTTTTCGAATATCGCAGGACTTAGCAAGACATCTGCGAATGTTTATGAATTGATCGTCCGTCGATTCCTTTCGATCTTTTATCCGGCAGCAATCTATCAGAAGATTGCATTGACATCCGAGACGAAGAACGAAAGCTTCTTTTCCAACTTTAAGGTCATGACGGATGAAGGCTATTTGAAAGTCATGGCATGCTCTTTTTTCAAAAAGAAGCAGGAAAAGGAAGAGGGAGAAGAAGATGCCGGCGTAGACAGCGCCTTCTGGGAAGTGTTAAAGACACTGAAAACCGGTACCGAGCTTACGGTAGATGGATATGAAGTCAAAGAAGGCGAGACGAGCCCGCCCAAACGTTACAATTCAGGTACGCTTATCCTGACGATGGAGAATGCGGGCCAGTTTATTGAGGATGAAGAGCTTCGCGAACAGATTAAGGGCAGCGGGATCGGCACGAGTGCGACGCGTGCGGAAATCTTAAAAAAGCTCGTAAACATCGGCTATCTTGTTTTGAACAAGAAAACGCAGATCATCACGCCGACGCAGCTTGGGGAGATGGTCTATGAGGTGGTGAACGTATCCATTAAGCCCCTTTTAAATCCTTCCCTTACGGCAAGCTGGGAAAAGGGGCTTACGCAGGTGGCAGACGGGACGATCACCGAAAAAGAATACATGGATAAGCTGGATGACTTTGTGTCCAGAAGAACGAATCATGTAAAAAAACCGTCCAACAGACCGCGCATGATCGCATTGTATGATCGTGTTGCGGCGAATTATAAAAAGTAACACGGAGGATACGAACGAATGAGCAAGCTTTCGATCAACGAACTGTATGATCTGAACGAAACGATCGCAGCAAAGCTGTTTGACGGGGTGACATACCCTTGGGAGGTGCTCCCGAAGATCGGTGATTTTATCGTTGAACTGGGCAAAACGCTGCCGGCAGATCGTTTTGAAAAAAAAGGAGAGGATATCTGGATCGCAAAGAGCGCGAAAGTGTTTGACAGTGCCTATATTGCAGGTCCCTGCATTATTGATGAGGACGCGGAAATCCGGCAGTGCGCTTTTATCAGAGGCAAAGCAATCGTAGGAAAAGGCGCCGTTGTGGGCAATTCGACGGAACTGAAAAATGTCGTTCTGTTCAACAAGGTACAGGTGCCGCATTACAATTATGTCGGTGACAGTATTCTCGGATTTAAGGCACATATGGGTGCCGGATCCATCACATCCAATGTAAAAAGTGATAAGACCCTTGTGGTTGTGAAGTCGCCTGAAGGTAATTTTGAAACAGGTCTTAAGAAAATGGGTGCCATGCTTGGTGACAACGTTGAGGTTGGCTGTAACAGTGTTCTGAATCCCGGAACCGTGATCGGGCGCGCATCCAATGTATATCCGACATCATGTGTAAGAGGCTTTATCCCGGAGAAGAGTATCTATAAAAAAGAAGGTAATGTCGTAGCAAAACAGTAAGAGGTGGCATATGACAGAGGGACTCGATTTAAAAAGTATCTTTGCAATGATCGATAACATGCTGACCGGTGTCGGCGTATTTGAAATGTCGGCAGATCAGTTAAAGCTCCTGTATCTGAATAAGGGCGCTTTGCGCATGCTGGGCTACACGGATCAGGATGAAAAGAAAGTATTTGGCAACTTTCTTGCTTCCATTATCGAAGATGACAGAAAACGCCTCTGGCAGGGCGTGGACGATATTTTGAAAGATGACGGTGCCGTAACTTTTGCTTTCAGAACCGTCACATCCACAGGTGGTCTTCGCTGGATCAGTGTTCGTGGCAATCTGTATTCAAAGACCGCTGAAAAAGCGATCATTCTGGTGTCATTTCAGGATGTCACGGAGCAGAAATTCGTCGAAGAGGAGATGCGCACGCGCTTTTCTCAATACCAGGAACTGCTTAAGGATGACAACCTTCTGTTTGATTATAATGTTGTTACCGATGTTATGACGCTCAGTAAAGCGCATCAATACGGTATTGTCGATGACTTGATTGTCAAAAGTTTCCTCACATACCTCAAGGAGCATACCGTATTTGGTGACGACAATGATGAAGTGCTTCGTGATTTTACGGAAGCAACCAAGAGCCCTAAGACCGGTTCTGTTCGCGCACGTTTCGCGATCAGAGAAAAGGATATGCCGCGTCTATATGATATCCGCTATTCGAGCATCGGCAATCAGGATGGCTACGTAACGCGTGTGATCGGTTGGCTTACGGATGTTGAAAATCAGAGCAATGCTTCTGATCCGAAGCCGCTCGAAAAGCAGGACGTTGTCGGCTTGGATCTCAATGCCGGATGGCATACGCGTGATGAAGCGGAAGAGATGATGTCTTCCTATATGGCGGAAGAGCATCCCGGTGAGATCTCGGCTGTTATGGTCGTGGAAGTCGGCGACATCATGGCAATCTATGATGCGCTGGGACCCAGTGAAGCGGGAAAAGGTGCAGACATTGCGCTTGATCATATTGTCAAGTTGTTTAGACGACATGATATTTTATGTAAACTTGATTTTGCCCATTGCCTTCTTTTCTTAAAGAACATCGGACGTATCAGCAATGTGGATGCGCTTGCGGATAAGATTTTAAACGCAGCCGTCGTAGAGGTCGGCGAGGGCGAGCAGAAGATGACAACATCTGCTTCTGTCGGCATTGCGATCTATCCGAATCATGGGGATAATCTGCGTGATTTGATCCTGAAAGCAATGGACGCACTGGAAGATGCCAAGATCGATCCGAGCACTTCCTATCAGATTTATGATGCGACCAGTACAATGATCGATGCGATCGCGGATTCCAGATTGAATAAAAAGAATCTGGAGGCGGTACTTGGCAATTCCGCAGAAGTGGAAGATGTCTGCATGCGGCTTTTGTTTGAAGACAGCCAGCATGATTCCTCCATTCGGGCGATCCTGCAGATTATGACCGACCATCTCAGGTTCCAGTTTTCATATCTGGCGCATTATGATGATAACGATGTGCTTCATGAATACAGATACACTGCCAAAAACGCAAAAGCGCCCGGTAATAAGGAAGAAGATATCGAGGGATGGAGAAAGCTTCTTGAAAGTATCCATTCTTATGAAGGCCTTCGTGTCATCCACAGTTATGATGCGCTTCCGGATGAGATTTCAGGATACCTGATCCAGCAAGGGATCCATACGATGTTGATCCATCCGCTTATGCTTAACGGTAAGCGTGCCGGCATTATTGTGATGGCAGAGACGACCGGCGCGGAATGGGAGTTTGACGAGGAGAAGGAAAAAGAAGTCCGCAGCATCGCTCGGATCGCCCAGATGATCCTGATCCATTTCGGTAAAAATATTTCAGAGCGATACAGCATCTATCAGCTCAAGATGCTGGATGATTTTGACAGCTATGTGTACACGGTCAATGCCGACACATACGAACTGGAATTCATCAATCATAAGTTCATTAATGAAATGCAGAATGTCTATGTCGGTCAGCTTTGCTATAAAGCGCTTCACCACAGAAACAGCCCATGCGAAGATTGCATTTTGAACAAGATCGACAGAAAAGACCCCCATGCGAACGTATCGGATGCATATTTTAACATGGTACTTCGCAAGTGGCTCAAGACCAACGCATCCTGGATGGAATATCGTGAGGATAATCCGGTCGCTTTGGTGAACAGCATTGATATTTCCGAATATGTTTCGAATTAGCAGGTGTTTTGTTAATTCTGTAACAACTTATGCTGGATTTTTTTTCTCAAGTATGAGAAAATAATTCTTGCGATTAAAACAAATCCGAATTCAGGCTTTGTTTCTTAATAATCATTCATCAATTGAAAGGAGTTTTCACATGATCTATTCAAAAGAAGTTGAAGAAATGTGTCCGGTGGCGCAGGGCGTTAATCATGGTTGTGCACCGATCCCGGAAGAAGCAAAATGGGTAAAAGCAAAAGAAGTAAAAGATATTTCCGGCTTTACACACGGTGTTGGCTGGTGTGCACCGCAGCAGGGTGCATGCAAGCTGTCCCTGAATGTTAAAGAGGGTATTATTCAGGAAGCACTTGTTGAGACAATCGGCTGTTCCGGTATGACACATTCCGCAGCTATGGCTGCTGAGATCCTTCCCGGCAGAACCGTTCTGGAAGCTTTGAATACAGACCTTGTTTGTGATGCCATCAATACAGCAATGAGAGAACTGTTCCTTCAGATCGTTTACGGTCGTTCCCAGAGTGCATTCTCTGAAGACGGTCTTCCTGTTGGTGCAGGTCTTGAAGATCTTGGTAAGGGCCTTCGTTCTCAGGTTGGTACCATGTACGGTACATTAAAGAAAGGTCCTCGTTACCTCGAAATGGCTGAAGGCTATGTAACCGGTATCGCTCTTGATGAAGAAGATCACATCATCGGTTATCAGTTCGTAAGTCTTGGCAAGATGACAGACTTCATCAAAAAAGGCGACGATCCGAATACCGCTTGGGAAAAAGCGAAAGGTCAGTATGGCCGCGTAGACGATGCAGTTAAGATCATTGACCCGAGAAAAGAGTAAGGTAGGAGGATACGACAATGGCATTATTTGAATCATATGAAAGACGTATTGATAAGATCAATTCCGCATTAAAGAGCTATGGCATCTCTTCTATCGAAGAAGCAGAGAAGATCACAAAAGATGCCGGCCTGAATGTATATGACATGATCAAAGGCATTCAGCCTATTTGTTTTGAAAATGCATGCTGGGCTTACACGGTAGGCGCAGCGATCGCAATCAAGAAGAACTGCCGTAAGGCTTCCGAGGCTGCTGCAGCGATCGGTGAAGGCCTTCAGGCTTTCTGTATTCCGGGTTCCGTTGCAGATACACGTAAAGTAGGTCTCGGCCACGGTAACCTTGGTAAGATGCTTCTTGAAGAGGAGACAGAGTGTTTCGCATTCCTTGCCGGTCACGAATCCTTTGCAGCTGCAGAAGGTGCGATCGGTATTGCAGAGAAGGCAAACAAGGTTCGTAAGAAACCGCTTCGTGTTATCTTAAACGGTCTTGGCAAGGATGCTGCTCAGATCATTTCCCGTATCAACGGCTTCACATTTGTTGAGACAGAATATGATCCTTACACGAATACAGTTAAAGAAGTATATCGCAAGTCTTACTCCGAAGGCCTTCGTGCGAAGGTTAACTGCTATGGCGCAAACGATGTTTGTGAAGGTGTTGCGATCATGCACAAGGAAGGTGTAGACGTTTCTATCACAGGTAACTCCACCAATCCGACAAGATTCCAGCATCCTGTTGCAGGTACTTACAAGAAAGAGTGCCTCGAGCAGGGTAAGAAATACTTCTCCGTTGCTTCCGGCGGTGGTACAGGTCGTACACTTCACCCGGATAACATGGCTGCAGGTCCTGCTTCCTATGGTATGACAGATACGATGGGTCGTATGCACTCCGATGCACAGTTTGCAGGTTCTTCTTCCGTTCCGGCTCACGTTGAGATGATGGGTCTGATCGGTGCTGGGAACAACCCGATGGTAGGTATGACAGTATCCGTTGCGGTTGCAGTAGAAGAAGCGGCTACAGCCGGCAAATTCTAATCCATAAATGTCAATTGACGGGATTTCCGGTTTCCGGAGATCCCGTTTTTGGTTATGTATAAGAGGGTTTATTCCTGCGGAGAAAAGAATGCAGAAGGATAGTTCGATTGATTCGATCAAAGGGATCGGTGAGAAAACGGCAAAGCTTTTTTCAAAACTGCATATTACGAATATCGATGAGCTTTTAAGGCATTATCCCGTGTCATACGATTCTTTTGAGGAACCTGTCCCGATTGCTTCCGTTAGAGAGGGGATGCGTGTTTCCTTTACGGCGCATCTGTCAGGCGGTATCGCCACGAAAAAGGTTCGCAGTCTGGTGATCTCCAATCTAAAAGTACGGGATGATTCCGGTGAGATCGCGCTTACTTTTTTCCATATGCCGTATTTGAAAAGCATATTGAAACCGGGATCGGACTATGTATTTCGCGGTTTGATCCAAAAACGTGGGAATTATTATTATGCGGAGCAGCCTGCAATCTATAAGACCGATGAATATGCACTTTTGTTACGTGCACTGCAACCGCGTTATGCGCTTACGGCGGGTCTGACCAATAAGACTGTGACCAAAGCGATCAGAACTGTTTTGGCTGATCCCGAACTGGATGCTTTGGAGACGCTTCCGGAAGAAATCCTTCAAAAGCGTGCACTTGTTTCCAAACGGGAGGCGTTGTCGCAGATTCATTTCCCGGTTGATCGGGATTCGCTTTTTGCTGCGCACAAGCGTCTTGCTTATGAGGAATTTTTTGAATTCCTGTGTCTTCTTCGCTCCTGCAGAGAGCAGGCGACAGAAGATAAAAATGCTTATCGGATGTTTGAAACAGCTGATACGGTAAGACTTTTGGAGGCACTGCCGTATGCCCTTACAAATGCGCAAAAAAAAGTATGGGCCGAGATCCGGGATGATGTATCCGGAGATCATACGATGAATCGGCTGATTCAGGGCGATGTCGGCTCGGGTAAGACGATCATTGCGATCCTGTCTCTTCTGATGACTGTTGCAAACGGCTATCAGGGCGCTCTCATGGCACCGACGGATGTTCTTGCAACGCAGCATTTTGAGACGATTAGTAAGATGACCCAGGAATACCATCTGGCATTTCATCCTGTCCTTTTGACCGGTTCTGTTCCTGCGGCGCAAAAGAGAACAATTTACGAAAAGATTGAATCCGGGGAAGTGAATCTCGTGATCGGAACGCACGCACTGATTCAGGAAAAGGTTTTGTATAAAAATCTTGCGCTTGTCGTGACGGATGAGCAGCACCGTTTTGGCGTCAGACAACGCGGCGCGCTCGCGGATAAGGGCGAACATGTGCATGTCCTTGTAATGAGTGCTACGCCGATTCCCCGCACGCTTGCGATCATTCTTTATGGGGATCTTAAGATCTCTGTGATCGGGGAGCGACCGGCGAACCGTCTTCCTATTAAGAATGCCGTAGTCGGCATTGAAGATCGTGAAAAATCATACCGTTTTATTGAAAAGGAAGTAAAGAGCGGACGACAGGCCTACGTGATCTGCCCCACGGTCGAGGAGGGTGAATCATCTGACCTTGAGAATGTTATAGACTATGCGGAAAAGCTGAAAGCAGTTTTTTCCGGTGATATACAGGTCGCCAGTTTACATGGGCGCATGAAGCCTGCTGAAAAAAACAAGATTATGGCGGCATTCGCTGCGGGAGACATTGATGTACTTGTCTCGACGACGGTTATTGAAGTTGGGATCGATGTTGCGAATGCAACGGTCATGATGATTGAAAATGCGGAACGATTCGGTCTTGCACAGCTTCATCAGTTGCGCGGGCGTGTCGGTAGAGGCGAGTATCAATCCTATTGTATTTTCCTGAATACATCTGATCGAGAAGAAACGAAGGAAAGACTGGCTGTTTTGGCGCATTCCAATGACGGTTTCAAGATCGCTTCAGAGGATTTGAAGATGCGGGGACCTGGAGATCTGTTTGGCATCAGACAAAGCGGCACTCTCGCTTTTCAGGTGGCTGATATCTATCAGGATGCCGACATGTTGAGCGCTGCTCAAGAAGATGTAGAGTCGAGTTCTACATTGACTTTGCAAAATGCAGTCAGTACAATATTATAGGTGCGTACTGCACCCGGAAAGGACTTTGATTTTGAACAGAGTAGCCATCATTACCGATACAAACAGCGGCATGACGGTGGAAGAAGCAAGCAGGAACGGCATTTTCCTGATTCCCATGCCATTTAATATTGACGGTGAGACGTACTATGAAGGTACGACCATTTCCTTTGACGAGTTCTACGAAAAGCAGACAAGTGGCGCCTCGATCTCTACATCGCAGCCCTCACCGGCGGAAGTTATGAAGATGTGGGATGATGTTCTGAAGGAATACGACGAAGCAGTCTATATTCCGATGTCGAGCGGTTTGTCCGGTTCTTACCAGACTTCTTACCTGCTTTCGCAGGAGGATGCGTACGATGGCAGGATTTTCGTTGTAAACAATCAGCGAATTTCTGTCACACAGAAGCGCAGCGCACTTGATGCGCACGAGTTTGCTTCGCATGGCAGATCTGCAAAGGAGATCTGTGATTATCTCGAATCTGTCAAGATGGAATCCAGTATCTATATTATGCTTGATACACTTACTTACCTGATGCGCGGGGGCAGGATCACACCGGCGGCTGCGGCGCTCGGTAATCTGCTTAGACTGAAACCGGTTCTTCAGATTCAGGGTGAGAAGCTTGACGCATTTGCCAAAGCAAGGACTACCTCCCAGGGCATTTCGATCATGATCAGTGCCATGAAGAAGGATATTGAAGAGCGTTTTGGCAACGACAGACATAATGTGTGGCTCTATATTGCACACACGCGTAATGAAGAGTCGGCAAAGGCGCTCAGAGCTGAGGTTCTTACGATTTATCCGGATCTTGAGATTGAGATCTGCGAATTGCCGCTTTCGATCGGCTGTCATATCGGTCCGGGGGCTTTGGCAATTGCCTGCTCCAGAAAAGAAAACTTTTGATATATTAATACGGAAAACGTTAAATACCCCAAGAGATTGGGGTATTTATTTGACTAAACCCATAAATATGGTGTAAAATAAGCAGGGTTTATAAGATGTGCCTAGTATGAGCACCGGTTGAAATGAGGTAGTTATGACGGAAAGATCCACATATGATGCGTCGAGCATAACGGTCCTGGAAGGTCTGGAAGCGGTACGTAAACGTCCGGGTATGTATATCGGCAGTGTTACGACCAAAGGCTTGAATCATTTGATCTATGAGATCGTGGACAATGCAGTTGATGAGCATCTGGCAGGATATTGTAAGAATATTGATGTGACACTGAATGCAGACGGATCCGCCACCGTGGCAGACGATGGACGCGGTATCCCTGTTGGTATGCATGAGAAGGGAATGAGTGCGGAACGCCTTGTTTTTACAACGCTTCATGCGGGCGGTAAATTTGACGACTCCGCATATAAAACAAGCGGTGGTCTTCATGGTGTCGGATCTTCGGTTGTCAATGCACTTTCAACGTGGCTCACGGTTCGTGTGAAGCGTGAAGGCTGCATCTTTGAAGATCGATATGAGCGCGGAAATCCGTCAATTGAACTTGTCGGCGGACTTTTGCCGGTTGTCGGAAAGACCAAGGAGACCGGTACGATTGTTTCATTTCTTCCCGATGATACGATCTTTGAAAAAACGCGTTTCCGTGAAGAGGAGGTAAAGAGCCGTCTTCATGAGACCGCTTATCTGAATCCGGAGCTGACGATCAACTTCCATGATCTTCGGAAAGAGATTCCGGAGCATATTACGTTTCATGAACCGGATGGGATTATCGGTTTTATTAAAGATATCAACAAATCACAGGAACCGATCTGTGATGTGATCTATTACAGTGGTGAATGCGAAGGCATTACCGTAGAAGTAGCGTTTCAGTATGTGAACGAATTCCACGAAAACATCCTGGGATTCTGTAACAATATTTATAATGCAGAGGGTGGGACGCATCTGACCGGCTTTAAGACGATGTTCACGACTGTGATCAACAATTATGCGCGTGAACTCGGTATCTTAAAGGATAAAGATGTTAACTTTACAGGCGCCGATGTCCGCAACGGCATGACTGCAGTTGTGTCGATCAAGCATCCGGATCCGAGGTTTGAAGGACAGACTAAAACGAAACTCGATAACCAGGATGCTGCCAAGATCGTTTCCAAGATCACAGGCGAAGAGATTGAGCGTTATTTTGACCGTAATCTCGAAGTATTAAAGAATGTCATCAGCTGCGCGGAAAAAGCTGCAAAGATCCGAAAGACGGAGGAAAAAGCGAAAACCAATATGCTGACTAAGCAGAAGTTTTCGTTTGATTCAAACGGTAAGCTTGCAAACTGCGAAAGCCGCGACGCCAAAAAGTGTGAGATTTTTATTGTCGAAGGTGATTCCGCGGGCGGCAGTGCCAAGATGGCCCGCAATCGTATGTATCAGGCGATCATGCCGATCAGAGGTAAGATTCTGAACGTCGAAAAGGCAAGCATTGACAAAGTTTTGGCGAATGCTGAGATCAAGACGATGATCAATGCGTTTAACTGTGGCTTTTCGGAAGGATACGGCAACGATTTTGACATTACCAAGCTCCGCTATGACAAGATCATTATCATGGCTGATGCCGATGTCGACGGTGCGCATATTTCAACACTCCTTCTGACACTGTTCTATCGTTTTATGCCGGAACTGATCTATGAAGGTCATGTTTATATCGCTATGCCGCCCCTTTATAAGGCGATGCCTGCCAGAGGAGAAGAAGAGTATCTCTATGATGATAAGGCGCTAGAACAGTATCGCAAGAATCATAAGGGATCCTTTACGTTACAGCGATACAAAGGTCTTGGAGAGATGGATGCCGAGCAGCTTTGGGAGACAACGCTGAATCCGGAGACGAGACTTTTGAAATCCGTTGAGATCGAAGATGCAAGACTTGCATCGGAAGTGACACAAATGCTGATGGGAACGGAGGTTCCGCCCCGTAAAGCGTTTATATACGATCATGCGACAGATGCCGAACTGGATATCTAAACGGTAGGAGGAAGATCTTTTGGAAGACAGAATCATCAAAACCGAATATTCCGAAGTGATGCAGAAATCCTACATCGATTATGCCATGAGCGTTATCATTGCCCGTGCGCTTCCGGATATCCGCGACGGTTTAAAGCCTGTTCAGAGACGTACGCTGTATGATATGTATGAGCTTGGCATTCGTGCCGACAGACCGTATCGTAAGAGTGCGCGTATTGTCGGCGATACGATGGGTAAATACCATCCGCACGGGGACAGTTCCATCTATGATGCGCTTGTTGTGATGGCGCAGGATTTTAAAAAGGGACTTCCGCTCATTGACGGGCACGGTAACTTCGGCAGCATCGAAGGTGACGGCGCCGCTGCAATGCGTTATACCGAAGCCAGACTCCAGAAGATTACGGAAGAAGCATTCCTTTCCGATCTCGACAAAGATGTTGTCGATTTTATGCCCAACTTTGATGAGACGGAAAAAGAGCCGGTTGTATTACCGGTCATGATTCCGAACTTTCTGATCAATGGCTCGGAGGGTATTGCCGTCGGTATGGCGACCAGTGCACCACCTCACAACCTTTCTGAAGTGATCGATGCAATGAAAGCGTATATGCGCGATGAATCGATCACAACGCGCGGTCTTATGAAATATATTAAGGGTCCTGATTTTCCGACCGGTGGTATCGTGATCAACGAGTCGGAATTGCAGGAGATCTATGAGACCGGCGTCGGCAAGATCAAACTTCGCGGCAAGGCTGAGATTGAGAAGGGCAAAAACGGGCATGTTAATCTGGTAATCTCAGAGATCCCATATACGATGATAGGTGCCAATATCGCGAAATTCCTGCAGGATGTCGCAAATCTTTCCGAAACAAAGAAAACGCAGGATATTGTTGATATTTCCAATCAGTCTTCCAAAGAAGGCATCCGGATCGTGATTGAACTGAAAAAAGATACGGATGTTGAGAATTTCAAGAACCTGCTTTATAAGAAAACAAGACTGGAAGATACTTTCGGCGTTAATATGCTTGCGGTATATAATGGACGTCCCGAGACGATGGGACTTCGTCAGATTCTTCAGGCGAACGTTGATTTTGCATATGAAGTAACGCGGAGAAAATATACGACTCTTTTACAGAGAGAGCAGGAGAGGCGTGAGATTCAGGAGGGTCTGATCCGGGCGTGCAATGTCATAGACCTGGTGATTGAGATTCTTCGTGGTTCTAAAGACCGTGCGATGGCGAAAGCATGCCTTGTTGAAGGAAAGACGGATGGGATCAAGTTCCGCTCCAAAGAATCCAAGATCATGGCACAGATGCTTCTTTTTACGGAGAAGCAGGCCAATGCCATTCTTGAAATGCGTCTATATAAATTGATCGGCTTGGAACTGGATGCGCTTGTCAAAGAGCACGATGAGACGATTGCAAATATATATCGTTATGAGGATATCTTAGAGCGCAAGGAATCCATGGCGCAGGTCATTATGAGCGAGCTTGACGGCTATAAAAAAGCGTACGGACGTCCGAGACGCACAACGCTTACGGATGCCGAGGAAGCCGTATTTGAAGAGAAAAAGCCCGAAGAGATGGATGTTGTCTTTATGATGGATCGCTTCGGTTATGCTAAGACAGTCGACGTTTCGGTATACGAACGAAATAAAGAAGCTGCCGATGCAGAGAATAAATATATCTTTACCTGCAAGAATATGGGAAAGGTGTGCCTGTTTACGGATACCGGTACGCTGCATACGATCAAGGTGATGGATCTGCCTTACGGAAAGTTCCGCGATAAAGGAATTCCGATTGATAATGTATCGAATTATGATTCCGCTAAGGAAAATGTGATCTTTGTTGCATCTCAGGCGGATTTAAATCTATATCGCCTGTTATTTGTAACATCTCATGGCATGATCAAAGTTGTGAGCGGCGGTGAGTTTGATGTTTCCAAGAGGATGGTTGCCGCAACAAAGCTTAACGAAGATGATACTCTTTTAAAAGTTGCGGTTCTTACAGAGCAGCGTAATGTGATCCTGCACAGTAAAGCCGGTTACTTCCTTCGGTTTCCGATCGAAGAGATTCCGGAGATGAAGAAAACGGCAGTCGGTGTTCGCGGTATGAAACTTGCCGACACGGAAGTTCTGGAGGATGTTTACTTTTCGCAGAATGCTGTGGAATCTTCGATCATATATAATGAGAAGACGATTGAACTCAATAAGATCAAGCTTGGAAGCCGCGGCAGTCGCGGAACGAAGATCAGAACATAGCGTTTGTTATTGAATGGAGTGCTTATGCGAGTGATAGCAGGTACAGCGCGCAGCCTGCCGCTGAAGACGCCTAAAGGGGATGATACCAGACCGACGACCGATCGGATCAAAGAGACATTATTCAATATGCTGCAGCCGTATATTCCCGGCGCGATTTTTGTCGACTGTTTCAGTGGGAGCGGTGGGATCGGAATTGAGGCTTTGAGCCGCGGCGCACGTCATGCATATTTTATTGAAAAAGAAAAGGAACCGCTTGCCTGTATCCGTGACAATCTGGCTTTTACACATCTTGCGGATAAGGCAACCGTTCTGGCACGAGATGTATCGGTTTCCTTATACGAGATATCTGAAAAAGCAGCGGATGTTATTTTTATGGATCCGCCATACGATGAACATCTGGAAGAGCAGGTACTGAAAAAGCTCTCTGAGATGCATTACGTGGATGAAGAGACGCTGATCGTAGTGGAAGCATCGCTTCATACAGATTTTGATTACCTTGATGCGCTTGGATTTATGATCATGAAAGAGAAGCGCTATAAAACAAATAAGCATGTCTTTATTAGAAAGAGAGGCTGACAAATGAAAAAAGCGATCTACCCGGGGAGCTTTGATCCGATCACGTTCGGACATCTCGATATCATCAAAAGAGCTTCCAATATTTTTGATGAATTGACTATTCTTGTGCTCACCAACGTCCGAAAGACTCCGTTGTTTTCTGCCGATGAACGTGTTAAAATACTTGAAGAAGTCACAAAGGATATGCCGAATGTGAAGGTTGGCTGCTTTGACGGACTCCTGGTCGATTATGCTAAGAAGAATGATGTGCATGTTGTGATTCGCGGCCTTCGAGCGATCACCGACTTTGAATACGAATTGCAGACTGCCCAGACGAATAGATTATTATCACAGGGGTCATTGGATACCATGTTCCTGACAACCAGTCTGGAGTACGCATATCTCAGTTCCACAACAGTAAAGGAGATTGCAAGTTTTGGCGGCGACATTTCGAAATGTGTTCCTGATTTTGTCGCACAGATGATTTTTACCAAATACGGGGTAGTGAAGAATGAGCAGTAAGATTGAACAATGCATTGACGAAATTGAAGAGTATATCGACAGTTGTAAATATCAAGCGTTATCCAATACGAAGATCATTGTTAACAAAGAAACGATTGATGAGCTTCTTCGCGAACTTCGTATGAAGACACCTGACGAGCTCAAGCGTGTCCAGAAGATCATCAGCAATCAGGAAGCGATCCTGAACGATGCCAAGAAAAAGGCGGAGGCGTTGATTGAAGCCGCTACGGTTCAGACCAATGAACTGATCAGTGAGCATGAGATTATGCAGCAGGCTTACGCACAGGCGAATGAAGTTGTTACACTCGCATCGCAGCAGGCAAAAGAGATCCTTGATAATGCTACGAGAGAGGCGAACGAAGTCAGAACTGCCGCCATGCAGTATACCGATGATATGCTTGGCAAGCTCGAAGCAATCATTTCCGAATCCATGAACGGATGCGATATGCAATACAGGAACCTGCTCGGCATTTTGAAGAATTGTGATGAGATCGTTCGAACAAATCGCATGGAGCTTCATCCGGAGATGTTGACAGGCGAGGAAGCGGTTTCGGAAGGAACATCTGATGCGGAATTATCCGCAGATATGCTTTAATGAGAATATTGAAAAAAGGGCAGGCGGTCACTTGCCCTTTTTTTGACATAAGAGAGGTTAATTGATGAAAGGAAAACTGCTAAAGCTCTTTGGGCTTGTTTTTTTATGTGTGATATCTGCAGGATGTTTTTCGAATAAAGTGCAGGCGCAAAATATCACGATCATGCTTGATCCCGGACATGGCGGCACGAATTTTGGCGGTCAGGTGCCCGGCTATGATGAGAAGGATCTTACGCTTGTTCTTGCAAATTGCGTGAAGCAGGAGTTGGAACGTTTTGACGGGATTACTGTACTGATGACAAGATACGATGATGAAGAAGTAAGTCTGGATGATCGTCCCAAGCGAGCCATAGATGCAGGAGCGGACTTTTTCATCAGTTTGCATTTTAATAAAGCGGTTCCGAACAATCTTTACGGGGCGGAAGTATGGATCCCTTCAAGCGGGGAGCATTATGTGAAAGGCTTTGCACTCGGTGACCTTGTTTTAAATGAACTTTGTGATTCATTTGGAATATACAGAAGAGGGATCAAGACAAAAGTAAAAGAAGGATTGACGGAATACTACGGTGTTCTCCGTGCGGCGGAAGAGTTGAATATCTCTTCCATCCTCATTGAGCATTGCCATATCGACAATCCGGAAGACGATTCCTATTGGCGCACACCGCAAGCGCTTGCAATGCTTGGAAAGCTTGATGCAACAGCAATTGCAAAGTATTTCGGATTGCATTCTAAAGATGGCTTGGTTGATTATTCCGGATACCCCAAGGCGCAGGTACCGATTCCGGCATCTCATGTCATTCAGGATCTGACACCTCCGGAACGCGTTTCTGTTGAATTCGTTCAAAAGAAAGGTCAGAGCAGTGTATTTAACCTGACAGCGATCGACAGTGGATCACCGATCCTGTACTACAGTATCAGTACCGATGGCGGGTCGACATGGTCAGCGTATAAACGGTTTCAGGGAAAAGGTCTCAAAGGCAATACGCTTCCTATTACGATTGACGGTTCAGTGGCGAATCTGAAAGTACGCGTCTATAATACCTATGATCTTTGCAGTGAGGCATCCTATGCGGCTGGATAAACTTCTTGCGGACGCCGGATGCGGTTCCAGAAGCGAGGTAAAGAACTACATTCGTAAAGGTCTTGTTAAGGTTAACGATACGGTTTTGAAAAGTCCGGAATCACAAGTGACGGAAGATGATCATATCCTATATAACGGCACGACTGTTATTTATGAGCGATTTGTTTACTACATGCTGAATAAACCGGCAGGTGTTATCACAGCGACGAAAGATCGTGCTGAACGAACTGTGCTGGATCTTTTGACCGGTGAAAACTTGAAAGATGTTGCCCCTGTCGGCCGCCTTGACAAAGATACGGAAGGACTTTTGCTCCTTACAAACGACGGCGCGCTAGCGCACAGACTTTTATCTCCTTCACATCATGTTGCAAAAAAGTACCTTGTCTATTTGGAGCACCCTGTTTCAGGCGAAGAGGCTGATAGGATCAAGAACGGTCTCCCGATCGGAGCTGGTGAAGTGAGCGGATCTGCACAATTTGCACAGGCGGATGATTCTGATCCGTGCCATGTATATCTGACCATCACAGAAGGTAAATTCCATGAGGTGAAGCGGATATTTGAAGCTGTTCAAAATCATGTGTTATTTTTAAAGCGGATTTCCATGGGGAGTTTGCTCCTTGATGAGAAGCTTCCGACCGGTGCATACCGCAGATTGACAGCTGAAGAGATAAAAGCGTTACAGGAGAGCAGTTATGCTTCAAAATAAAAAAGCATTGATTTTTGATCTGGATGGATCGCTTGCCGATTCCATGTGGATGTGGAAACAGATTGATATTGAATATCTTGCAAGATTTAACTTGGATAACCCCAGCGACTTGCAATCGTCGATTGAAGGAATGAGTTTTACGGAAGTTGCCGTTTATTTTAAGGATCGCTTTCATATTGATCGCTCAATCGAAGACATTAAGGCCGACTGGATCGAGATGGCATGGACCAAATATCGTGATGTCGTGACATTAAAGCCCGGTGCGCGTTCGCTGCTTGATCATTGCAGAGAGAATGGAATCAAACTTGGGATCGGAACCAGCAACAGCAGAGAACTCGTCGAGATGTTCCTTGATCAAAGAGGCGTTCGCTCTTACTTTGACTGCATTATGACAGCTTGTGATGTTGAGAAAGGGAAGCCGGCTCCTGACATTTATCTGAAAGTTGCGGAAGAACTTGATGTGGATCCGAAGGACTGCCTGGTGTTTGAAGATCTTGTTCTTGGTATTGCGGCTGCGAAGGATGCCGGCATGGAAGTCTGTGCGGTTGAAGATGATTACTCGGTTTACCAGCGAGATGAAAAAATACGTACAGCCGACTACTATATCAACGATTTTGTTGGGATTGCGTAGTATATCGCATCCAAAACCCTTTTACCGTTTGAAAAGAGGAATGCACATGAATATTATGCTTATTACAGGCGCATCGTCCGGTATCGGTAAAGCATTTGCGCAGTACGCGGACGGAAGATACCGCGGTATTGATGAAATCTGGCTGATCGCAAGAAGGAAAGACGCATTGGAGTCGCTTGCCAATTCATTGAAGACACCTTGTAAGATTTTTGCGATGGATTTAACGGATGCTGCCGCGATGGGGCGTTTTCGGGAGATTCTGTCAATCGCATCACCCAGGATCCGAATTCTCGTTAATGCTGCCGGGCTGGGATACCTTGGAACCTGTGATTCGATTCCGCTTGAAGACCAATGCCATGAAATAAGCCTCAATGTGACCGCTCTTACCGAGATGACGACGATTTGTCTTCCTTTTCTCGGAAAAGGGAGCAGGGTTATCCAGATGGCATCAGCTGCGTCTTTTTTGCCACAACCCCTGTTCGCTGTATATGCCGCAACCAAGGCGTATGTTTTGTTCTATTCAAAAGCGCTTGCGGAAGAAGTTCGTAAGAAGGGAATTATAATAACAAGTGTTTGCCCCGGACCGGTCGACACACCGTTTTTTGATTTGGCTGAAAAATATGCGGCATCCCGTCTTATTAAGGTACTGTTTCGAATCAGTCCTGAAAAAGTTGTAAAATGCGCTTTTCTTGCATCAAAACGCCAAAAGACCGTGTGCGTTCCGGGCGTTTCCATGAAACTGTTTGCAGTTGCGTGCAAGTTCCTTCCGCATGGATTGTTCATGCCGTTTCTTAGGTGAATATTATGTTGGAAAAAGGAACATTCGGACATCTGAATAGACAATTAAAACGTGAGATCGCAAAAATGATTTTGTTTTATGCGATTTGTCTTGTGATTTTCGTAACGGGTGTGATTTATTTTGGCACGCGGAATAATCTGATGACGGTCGTGGCGGCGGTCGGTTGTCTGCCTGCCGGGAAAAGCACAGTCAGTGTTATTATGTATTGTAAAGCCGGAAGATGCTCAAAGGAACTTTTTGATGCGATTTCATCACTGGGCTGCGATGCATGTGCGTTGTATGATCTGTATCTGACGGGTTATAAGCAGAATTTTCAGATCAGTGCGGCAGTTGTTGCGGATAAGCACATACTTGCATTTTCGGAATCCGGTGATATTGATTGTCGTGCAGGAGAAGAGCATATCAGCTCTATACTTGAAAAGAACAGTATTCGTGGTTTTCTTGTCAAGATTTTTACGGATCGTCAAAAGTTCATGGATCGAATTACATCGCTTTGCGGACCGGGCCAAGTACCGCAGACAGATGAAGACGTTAAGCATATTCTGAAAAACATTTCACTTTAGGGCTGTTTATGAAAGAGATTCGTATTTCATCATCCGATGAAAAGCAAAAACTGATCAAATTTCTCCATAAGTATTTTCGCGAGACATCGGATGGTTTTCTTTATAAAATGCTACGAAAGAAAAACATTGTTTTGAACGGAGAAAAGGCTGACGGTAAAGAACTTCTGAAAGAGGGAGATGTTCTTTCGGTCTTTTTTTCTGATGAAACCTTCGAAAAGCTTCGCGGTGATGTATCGCTTCAGGATTCTCTTGTCGCGGATGGCTATGAAGCATTTCGCCGCTTCGGACACGTTCCCGTCATATTTGAAAATGAACATATTCTCCTTTTGAATAAACCTTCCGGTATTCTGAGTCAGAAAGCTTCTCGCACCGATCTTTCTTTAAATGAGTGGATGATCGGGTACCTTCTTCGTGAGAAAGCTGCGTCGCCTGACAGTCTTCGCAGTTTTCATCCTTCTGTCTGCAACAGACTTGATCGCAATACGAGCGGTCTTGTGATTTGCGGTAAAACACCTGTCGGAAGCCATATGATGAGTGCAATTTTAAATGATCGTTCGGTTCATAAGTTTTATCACCTGTTTGTGGAAGGTCATATGGAAAAAGGTGCGCATATTAAAAGTTATCTTACAAAAGACAGTGCAACCAATACCGTAACGGTATCGAATACACCTTCAGAGGATGCCGATCTGATCGAAACGGAATATCAGCCGATCAAGTATTTTCCTTTAAAACATGCGACACTTGTGGAAGCACGACTGATCACAGGAAAAACACATCAGATCCGTGCGCATCTTGCAAGTGCGGGTTTTCCGCTTGTCGGTGACGCAAAATACGGCAATAATGCGCTTTTTGACAGAAGAAAAAAAGAAGATCACATCTTTTCCCAGATGCTTCACGCGCACCGCATTGTTTTTCCGATTCTGCCTGCACCTCTGGATGCAGTCTCCGGGCAGACGTTTATTGCGGACGAACCGCAGTCATTTCTGGCTTTTCAAAGAGGTTAACGATGTCAACATGGAATTCCAGAGGCCTTCGAGGATCGACGCTTGAAGATCTCATTAACAGAACGAATGATAAATATCGTGAAAGCGGCCTTGCTTTGATTCAGAAAATTCCCACACCGATCACACCGATCACGATCGATAAGGAGCATCGCCACATAACGCTTGCCTACTTTGACCAGAAGTCGACCGTAGATTATATCGGTGCAGTGCAGGGAATTCCGGTTTGCTTTGATGCAAAAGAAAGCAATACGGACACGTTTCGATTGCAGAATATCCATGAACACCAGGTTTTATTCATGAAAGATTTTGAAAAGCAGGGCGGTATTGCGTTTTTTCTGATCTATTACACGGCAAAAGAAATCTATTACTATTTGCCTTTTCGTCATCTGCTTCCGTTTTGGGAACGCGCACAAAACGGCGGAAGAAAGAGTTTTCGCTTTGAGGAATTGGATCCATCCTACACGTTACCGAAAAAGAACGGTGTTTTCGTATCATATTTGGACATGATCCAGAAGGATCTTGATGAAAGAGATTGACATTCCTTGTTCGATTTAGTATATTGTCATTGTTTACTTTGATAATACGTTAGCACGTTATCTGACTAAAGTGCAACGCGAAAGCGTTAGAGGAAATCGAAGATGAGTAAAAAACTGCTTCACACGCCGGAAGGTGTGCGCGATATTTACGGAGATGAATACGAACGTAAGCTTGCTGTATCTGCGAATGTTCATCATACGATGAATTTGTTCGGTTATCAGGACATTCAGACTCCTTCGTTTGAGTTTTTTGATGTATTTTCCCAGGAAATCGGGACAACACCATCCAAAGAACTTTATAAATTCTTTGACAAAGAGGGCAACACGCTTGTGCTTCGCCCCGATTTTACGCCATCCATCGCCAGATGTGCTGCAAAGTATTTTGCGGATGAACCCGGATCACTGCGTTTTTGCTATCAGGGGAACGCGTTTTGTAACACAACAGAGCTGCAAGGAAAACTAAAAGAATCCACGCAGATCGGCAGTGAACTGATCGGTGATGACAGTGCAAAAGCAGATGCAGAGATTGCTGCTCTTATGATCGAATCCCTTCTTTCCTCCGGTCTTAAGAATTTTCAGATCAGTATCGGTGAGGTTGACTATTTTAAAGGAATCTGCGATCAGGCAGGTCTTTCCGATGAAATGAAAGATGAACTTCGCGAGTTTGTTTCGATCAAGAACTATTTCGGCGCGGAAGAGTATCTGATCCGAAACAATGTGCCGGAACTCTATCGCAACATGATCCTGAAAGCCGCGGATCTTTTCGGCGACGCGGATGTTCTTCGCGAGGCAAAAGCGACTGTATCCAATCAGCGTTCACTGGATGCGATCAATAGACTTTTGGATATTTATGATGCACTTTGTGCATACGGATTGGAAAAATATGTTTCATTTGACCTCGGTATGCTCAGTAAATACAACTATTACACCGGCGTCATTATGAAGGCCTATACATACGGTATCGGTGACGCTGTTGCAAACGGAGGTCGATACGATTCTCTTTTGTCTTGCTTTGGAAAAAATAAGCCCGCAATCGGTTTCATGATCGTGATCGATTCTCTTATGGAAGCGCTCAGACGTCAGAAAATCGATGTAGAGACGCCTTCATCTTCGCGCAGGATCACCTATTCGGATGCGGATTATTTTGAAAAAGTTGCGGAAGCGGAACGACTCCGCAGGGACGGCGTTTCCGTTATCTTAGTCCCGGAGGTGAGAGCATGAGCGAAGAGAAGAGATATTTAACATTTGCCCTCGGGAAAGGAAGACTTGCCGATAAAACGCTGGAGCTCCTGGAATCTATCGGAATCACCTGCGAGGAGATGAAAGATAAAAAGTCACGCAAACTGATCTTCGTGAACGAAGAATTAAAGCTTCGTTTTTTCCTTGCCAAAAACCCGGATGTGCCGACGTATGTCGAATATGGAGCAGCGGATATTGGCGTTGTCGGCAGTGATGTGATCTGCGAAGAAAACAGACGTGTCTATGAAGTGCTGGATCTTGGCTTCGGCAAATGCCGTATGTGCGTTTGCGGCCCGAAGGAAGCGGAAGAGCTGTTACAGCACCATGAAATGATCCGCGTTGCAAGCAAATATCCCAATATTGCCAAGGATTATTTTTACAATAAAAAACACCAGACGGTCGATATCATAAAATTAAACGGTTCTGTTGAACTTGGGCCGATCGTGGAGCTGTCGGATGTCATTGTTGATATCGTGGAGACGGGTTCTACGCTTCGTGAGAACGGTCTGACCGTTTTGGAAGAGATCTGTCCGATCTCGGCGCGTATGATTGTGAATCGCGTCAGCATGCAAATGGAGACGGAACGGATCAAGGACATCATTGGAAGACTTCGGGATAAGCTTTCTGAAGTTCGTACAGAAGGGGAGAATTCATGAAAACGATCAAATTGGACGAAAAAGCGGTTAAAAATGTCTTAAGTGATCTTTTAAAACGCAGTCCGAATCAATACTCTGCGTATGAAGATACGGTCAATGCGATCATACAAAATGTCAGAGAAAACGGCGACAGAGCTCTTTTTTCATATACGGAGCAGTTTGATCATTTTGCCGTAAATGCGCAAAATATTATCGTAACAAAAGAAGAGATCGAAAAGGCATACGAAACGCTTGATCCGGAACTGGTACGCGTCATGCGCGCTTCTGCGGAGAATATCCGCAGTTTCCATGAAAAGCAGGTTCGAAACAGCTGGATGGATGTACGCGAAGACGGAAGTATTTTAGGACAGCGCTTTACGGCGATTGAGAGAGCCGGTGTCTATGTTCCCGGCGGTAAAGCCGCATATCCCTCAAGCGTTTTGATGAACGTGATTCCTGCAAAAGTTGCAGGTGTGCCGGAAATCATCATGACGACACCGCCCGCCAAAGACGGCAGCGTAAATGCGGGTACCCTCGTAGCAGCGGATATCGCCGGCGTTGATACGATCTATAAAGTCGGGGGTGCACAGGCGATCGCTGCAATGGCATTCGGAACGGAGTCGATTCCGAAGGTCTTTAAGATCACAGGTCCCGGTAACATATTTGTTGCACTTGCAAAGCGCGCGGTATACGGTCATGTGAGCATTGATTCCATTGCGGGTCCTAGCGAGATTCTGGTGATCGCCGATGAAACTGCAAATCCCAGATACGTTGCGGCCGATCTTTTGTCACAGGCAGAGCATGATGAGCTTGCTTCCGCCATTTTGATCACAACCTCGGAAGCACTTGCCGGCAAAGTGGAAGAGGAGATAGAAGGTTTTCTGAAAACGCTTGACAGAAGCGAGATCATCCGGAAATCTCTTGATCATTACGGATATATTCTGATCGCGGATGATTTGGATCGTGCCGCGGATTGTGCAAACGCGATAGCTTCCGAACATTTGGAGATCCTGACAAAGAATCCGTTTGATACGATGACGAAGATTCGAAATGCAGGTGCGATCTTCTTGGGAGAGTATTCTTCCGAACCGCTTGGCGATTATTTTGCCGGACCGAATCACATTCTTCCGACGAATGGTACAGCAAGATTTTTCTCATCCCTTTGCGTGGATGATTTTATCAAAAAATCGAGTATCATCTCGTACTCTTATGATGCACTGTACCGCGCCCACAAAGATATAGAGCTCTTCGCGGAAAAGGAAGGCTTGACGGCGCATGCCAATTCGATCAAAGTACGCTTTGAGGAGTAAACCATGTTTGCAAAAAAACTGATTCCTTGTTTGTATTTGTGTAAAGAGAAGGCTGTTTACGGATTTCATGACCGTGCGCATGTTCTGGCTTCCGATCCTGTCTCCCTTGCCGCTTCGTATTTCCAAAACGGTGCGGATGCGATTCTTGTTTTTGACCTTTCGGAGGGTGATAATGAGCATGAAAGAGCGCTCGATATCTTGAAAGAGATCTGCTTTTCCGTGGAAATCCCTGTAATCGGTGCGGGAAATGTCAAGCGCATGGAGGATATCAAAAAGCTTCTTTATGCCGGCTGTAAGATGGCTGCGCTGAATTTTTCAAAAGAGCATTCGCCGGATCTTGCAAAAGAGGTATCGCAAAAATTCGGAAAAGAAAAGATTGCAGTATGTATCTCCGATCCGGGACAGTACGAAAAGAATGCGGCGATCATTCACGAATGGGCAAGCAGCGTGATCTCGATAAAAGAAGCAGTTTTTACGCAGCCCGTTAAGGAGAGCAAATTGCCTGTTATTTGCGTTTGCGATGATCCTTGTATTGAAAAAATCGTTTCCCTGGCAAAAGCGTCTTCGTTATCCGGTATTTCCGGACTTTATTATGACAATGGCTGCCTGAATCTGATCCCTTTGAAGCGTTCAATGGAAGAAAATGGAATTCCCGTATCGAAGATGGAAGCACATTTTTCCTGGAAGGATCTTAAAAAGAACAGCGACGGCATGGTTCCGGTCGTTGT
>JAIKWO010000084.1 GCA_024684675.1 Lachnospiraceae bacterium | reverse complement strand
GGCTCAGCCTTTCATAAAGAGCTGTGATCTTTTGTGAAGCTTTCTGTTTCATGTACAATCCCTCCTTTCCCTCGTTTTATGCAGCCATCGGCTGTTGTTCATAAGATTGTATAAGAAACCTCTTATAATTTATAACTCCTCCATAAAAATTGTATTTGCAATACCTTCAATGATTATCATAGCACGATACCACAGCGTACGCTATCGATTACAAGACTTCCGTCGCATCATCTACCTACACATCTTGGAATCGTCCAGACGCTCTCCTGTTGGTGGTATTTTAAAAGCGCCGGGATCAGGCGGTCTCCCTTCTGCAATTGGCAGTTGAATTCAATGATATTGGAAAAGTGGTTCTTTACCCAATAAGAGAAAACCTTGTAACGATCCTCGTTAACGCGGACATACAGCGGCTTGATATGTCCTTCCGCATCAAAGGACGCAATCACGGGAACGGTATAGACAGGTTCATAATCGAAGCTCGTATATGAAACTTTTGTTCCCATGAACGCCTCCTTACAAAACAGTGTGTAAATTATTATCGAACATTTGTTCTGTTTTGTAAAGAGGAAATCGTTGTATGTAGAAATAAATAAAGCCGTCGGCAATCGCCGACGGCTTCTTCAAGCCAATATTTTGGTTCGATCTCTTTTTTTCGGATTAGCAACATCTGCATCGGCGGCGCAGATTTCAGAAAGTTTTGCGTCATCTAGTTACTGCGTTGATCCTTTTCTTTGACTCACCATCTTCGTCATTACAATCCGCTCCGCCTGTAACAGCTTCAAGGTCTTCGTCCAGAAGAATCTCGGATTTTCTTATTTCCTTGATCTCCTGCCCGTTTCTATCATTCTTCAGATCCATTTGCATATCCTCCTTCGGTTCATTTTCGGTTCTAATACTATATACGAGACAGCGCTTTGGAATTCTCTCTATCCTTCTGCACCTTTAACCGATTCACGAACGGTTCACTCTCCCATGACCTGGAATACGATGTCACGCACGCGGTCGCGTGTGTCGCACTCCACGAGCGTCAGGTTCTGCCACGGACCGATCGTGATGCGTCTGTCCACGAACGGGATCGTGATAAAAGGCGACAGGATCGCCGATTTAATATGCGACGATCCGTTGTCGTCATTCCATGTATCGTGATGATGATAGTAGAGCACATTGCCCTTCTCATCACGATACGGGGAAAACGTGTCCATGGCTTCCTTTAAGTCATATCCCACAATACCGGGCTCGAATTCAAGCGTCGTCAGTGCCGCCACGCCGCCGGTCGTGAAGCCGGTGATGATGCCGGCTGACATACCCGTCTCGGCGCACCCTTTTGACACGGCTTCCTGAAAATCGCCCGTCACGTCGATCATGCCCATATGCCCTTTGGTATGATATGTCTTGGTTACAGTAAAAACAGCCATTCTCTTTTATCCCTTGATCTATTCCCGCAGATTACAGTTTACTTGTCATAAAATCAGGCTCCTGCGCATAGCGGATCGCGACCTCTTTTGAAATTTTGTCTTCATCATACAGCTTCTTGATCGCCTCATCCATCGTGATCATACCGATGTTGCGGCTGGTCTGCATAACGGTTGCGAGCTGATGCGACTTGCCTTCACGAATCAGGTTCCGAACCGCATGCGTTACATGCATCACTTCAAATGCCGCCACACGATGGTTGCCGGTCTTGTCCGGAAGAAGTTGCTGCGATACAACGGCTTCCAGTACATTGGCCAGCTGGATACGGATCTGCTGCTGCTGATGCGGCGGGAAAACGTCTATCATACGGTCAACGGTATTTGCTGCGCCGGTCGTGTGCAGCGTGGAAAGAACCAGATGCCCGGTCTCCGCCGCCGTGATTGCCACACTGATTGTCTCAAAGTCGCGCATCTCGCCAACAAGGATAACATCCGGATCTTCGCGGAGAGCCGCACGAAGCGCATTCGCATAGTTGCCGGAATCAAGACCGATCTCACGCTGGTTCACAATGGACAATTTATGCTGATGCAGATACTCGATCGGATCTTCCAGCGTAATGATATGCGCTTCACGCAGGTTGTTAATCTTATCGATGATCGCCGCCAGTGTCGTAGACTTACCGCTTCCTGTCGGACCGGTAACGAGCACAAGGCCGCGTTGTTTGCTGTAAAGGTTGATAACGGACTTCGGAACACCAAGTTCTTCGGGTTCCGGCACTTTGGTACCCACAAAACGTAATGCCATTGCGATGGACCCGCGCTGCTTAAACGCGTTCACACGGAAACGACCGAGTTCGCGGATCGATAATGACATATCGTATTCGCCGCGCTGATCAAAAATGTTGCGCTGCGTCTCATTCATGATCGAGATCATGAGTTCCAGCGTATCCGCCGGCAAAAGCTTCGGAAATGACATCGTGATCAGCTTGCCGTTCACACGCATCTTGGGCGGAATACCAACCGTAATATGTACATCGGATGCGCCATTTTCAACCGCTTCCTTTAGAATCTCATCAATTTTGAGCATTTGTATTCCTCCCATACAGTTTTACGCTACCCTCATATTACCAAAGGTCTCGCAACATGCGCAATCAGAAAAGAAAATCCGCCATCACATAATTGCTGACCGAAATCCCCTCTTCCGTGAGCCGCACATGATCTCCATCCAGGAGAAGCCCCTCGGCTGCATGCTTTTTGATCACGTCACCATACACGTCGTCCATCTTTTGAGAAAATCGTGCTGCAAACACTTCTTTGGAGACGCCGCACATCATACGAAGCCCTAAAAACATAAACTCTGCCATCTCATCCTGCATGGTAAGATGCTGCACTTCCTCTCGAAGCGCGCAAGACATATATGTCTTTAGATCGCTCGTATTCTTCCATCTCGTATGGTTTACATAAGACGACGATCCGATTCCGAATCCGACGTATTCTCTGCCGTTCCAATATCCAATGTTATGTAAACATTCAAATCCGTCCTGCGCATAGTTGGAGATCTCATAGCGCCGGTAACCGTTTGCGCTAAGGAGCTGCCCCGTCAGCGCATACATGGCGCGCTCTGTCTCTTCATCCGGAAGTCCTCTTCCGTCATGATATTTTGCAAAAAACGGCGTGCCCTCTTCTACGATCAGGCTGTATGCCGAGATATGCGTAGGGTTGCAGGAAAGTGCGAAGCGAAGCGTTTGCTCGAATGCATCAAGGCTCTGGCCGGGAATCCCCTCCATCAGATCAATATTGCGATTGCGAAAACCGGCCTCATCTGCCCACGCCCATGCTGTCACGAAATCCTCTTTCGTATGAATCCGTCCAAGCGTCCGAAGGAGAGCTTCATCCGCCGACTGCAAGCCGATGCTGAGCCGGTTTATACCGGCCTCGCGGTATGCGGCAAGCGATTCCTTCGTGACCGTCCCAGGATTTGCCTCCATCGAGATCTCCGCATCCGCCCGCAGCCGGTAGTTTGCGCGGATCGCATCCATGATGACCTGCATCTTTTTCCCATGCAAAAGAGACGGTGTCCCCCCGCCGAGGAATACCGTCACCACGTCGTGATCCGTGTAGGCGCACGAAGCCTGCTTCACCTCTTCGATCAGCGCATCCGCATAGCGGCCGATCGTCTCCCCATCAGCCGGCGCGGACAGGAAGTCGCAGTACGGGCATTTGCGTACGCAAAATGGAATATGCAGATATAAACTCAGTTCTTTCATTCTCTTATTTAAGCAGCGCCAGGATTCCCTGCGTTGATTGATTTGCCTGCGCGAGCATGGACTGCCCGGCCTGCTGTAGGATACTCTCCTTGGAAAATCTGACCATCTCCTCCGCCATGTCCGTATCGCGGATCCGCGACTCTGCCGCCGTCGTATTTTCCACTACGTTATCAAGATTGGCGATCGTATGCTCGAGGCGGTTCTGCATCGCGCCGTAGTAACTGCGTACGCCGCTCACTAAAGCGATCGCATTCTTGAATATATTGATGCCGCTTGTGGCCTCTTCTTCAGTCAGGGCATTGACTGCCACATCACCGCTGCTTGTAAGCTGGATACTTTCAAGCCTGTCCAGCCCCAGATCTTTCGAAGACATCCTAAACAGCTTCATCACGATACGGTTGTCGGAATCACTGTCCGCCCCTGCCTGAATCGGAATCGTGCTGCCGCTACCCTTCTCTATATTGATTCGATCAACATGGATTTTTGACGAGGTCTCGCTATCCCCTAATACATTCTCGGCAGATGCATTAAGGCCCCCGGAGGCGATGACCGAGCCTGCTCCGTCAAGAGATGCCTTCGTTAAGGCATAGACAAAGTCCACTGCATTGGGAGTGCCGTTGTTAATGTCATGCAAGACTTGTTGGAAGGTATGCATCGCAGCTTCTCTTTCAGGAAAGATATTATACACCCGGGTATCAAACACCTCTTCCAGAGATTTTGTAGGATTATCCGCAAGATCATGAAAAAGCATATTCATTCCGGCCGCAACCTTATCCGCTGTTAGATCTCCGCATTGCCATTGGCAATATAACCCATGTACGCTGCCGCAAGATAGCCGTGCCCGTATACACGGTTTTGTACGGGATCATTCTTGGTCATTTCGTCGCTGATCTTATATTTTTTCAGATATTCTGCGATTTTTTGTTTTGCAATTATAACATCTTCATTGTTATCGTCGTCGACGACATCGTCGACGATGTCCTTCAGCTCATCGTTCCAGCCTGTTGTAAATCCTCCGCCGGCAAGCTGTGCGACACCTTCCGAAAACCAGAGCGGTAAATCCTCCACTCCACCGTTCTGTTTCATTCTAGCCGGATGAGCTGCATCCATAACCGCATGCATCATTTCATGGGCGATCGTAGACTCAAGCTTACCAAGCTTCGATGAATTATCTGTCACATCCGCTTCCGAAAAATCAGAACTGTCCACTGTAAGGGAGATACTGGCAAGCGTCTGGTTCGACTTGTGAAAATTGCCCTCTACAAGCGCAAGTGTTCCGCCGGATCCATCCACATACCGGAGCTCCATATCCATCTTCAGCTTGTCGGCCGCATCACCAGTATAAGTGGAATCAATAATGTTTTTCAGGGTGGGGAATTTGTCTAAAATCTGATTTACGGCATTGGGAACATACTCCTGCACGATCTTGTCCACTACTTCGCTGGCCATAGCCGGACTAAAGCCGTCCTCCGGAAAAAGATATGTTTCATTGAATTTCGTACTTGTCGCAACCTGATCGATCGCATCTTTCAGCTGTCGCACTTCCATGCCGATAGCCTCACGATCTGCATCGGAAAGTGTTCCGTTCGCAGCCTGGATCATGAGTTCATTACCGCGCTGCAGCATCTCATGAACTTCCGTCAACGCACCGTCGGCGACCTGAACCATAGAGATCCCGTCTTCTGCGTTGAGGCTCGCGCGGGTAAGGCCGCGGATCTGTTTCCTCATCTTTTCGGAGATGGAAAGACCCGCCGCATCATCTGCGGCGCGATTGATCTTATATCCTGATGAAAGCTTTTCTGAACTTTTTGCTCTATTGCCGCCCGTAATCCCCAGGTAACGGTTCGCCGCCATTGCCTGCAGATTATGTGCAACTACACTCATGCCTGACATGTTATTGTCCCCGTAGTACTACTATCTGTTTTCCCGATATTGTTATCGGCATTTCAGCGTCTGACATGAAGAGGTTTCCGAATATTTCTGCAAAAAACCCCGGGCTCCTATATCAGAAACCCGAGGATTGGTATGACGATTATGAGCCGCTAACCCCGTCCCCCAGAGCTCATTTCGTAAGCCAAGAAGCGGAATGAATGAAAGCTTACCTCTAGTTCTCGTCGAGTTTTAAGACACTCATAAAGGCCTTCTGCGGCACTTCTACGCTGCCGATCTGGCGCATGCGCTTCTTGCCTTCCTTCTGCTTTTCCAACAGTTTTTTCTTACGCGTGATGTCACCGCCGTAGCACTTGGCAAGGACATCTTTTCTCATCGCCTTGACGGTCTCTCTCGCGATGACCTTGCCACCGACCGCAGCCTGGATCGGGATCTCAAAAAGGTGTCTCGGAATCTCTTCCTTCAGCTTCTCGCACATCTTGCGGCCACGCTCGTACGCGCTGTCTGCATGCACGATAAAGGAAAGCGCGTCCACTTCTTCCTTGTTGATCAGGATATCGAGCTTGACCATGTTGGAGCGCTCGTAGCCCTTCAGTTCGTAGTCAAACGATGCGTAGCCCTTCGAGCGGGACTTCAGTGCATCGAAAAAGTCGTAGATGATCTCATTGAGTGGCAATTCATACTTAATGAGTGCGCGCGTCTCCTCCATGTATTCCATGGATAGATAACGGCCGCGACGCTCCTGACAGAGCTCCATGATGGGCCCGACGAAGTCTTTGGTCACCATGATCTCCGCGGAGACGATCGGCTCCTCCATATATTCGATCTCGGAAGGATCCGGCAGGTTCGTCGGGTTGGTCAGGTCGATCACGTCCCCGTTCGTTTTATGGACTTTGTAGATAACGCTGGGCGCCGTCGTAACAAGATCCAGATTGTATTCGCGCTCCAAGCGTTCCTGAATGATCTCAAGATGAAGGAGCCCTAAGAAACCGCAGCGGAAACCAAAGCCGAGCGCCACGGATGTCTCCGGCTCGTAGCGAAGAGACGCATCATTGAGCTGGAGCTTTTCCAGCGCATCGCGCAGATCCGGATACTTCGCGCCGTCTGCAGGATAGAGACCACAATATACCATCGAAGTCACTTCCTTGTAGCCGGGAAGCGCCTCTGCGCACGGATGATCCGCATCCGTCACCGTATCGCCGACCATCGTATCACGCACATTTTTGATGGACGCGGTGATATAGCCAACCATGCCGGCCGTCAGATTCTCACACGGAATGAACTGGCCTGCGCCAAAATAGCCGACCTCTACGACTTCTGCCTCCGCGCCGGTCGCCATCATGCGGATCTTCGTGCCCTTCTGCACGGTACCGTCCATCAGACGGCAGAATACGATGACGCCTTTATAGGAATCATAAAGAGAGTCAAAAATCAGTGCCTTGAGCGGTGCATTCGCATCACCCTTCGGTGCCGGCACCTTGTGTACGATCGCCTCCAGCACCTCTTCGATGCCGATCCCGTTCTTGGCAGAAATGAGCGGCGCATCCTGCGCCTCGAGACCGATCACGTCCTCTATCTCATCCTTTACTTCCTGCGGACGCGCACTCGGCAAATCGATCTTGTTGATAACAGGAAATACATCCAGATCATGATCGAGCGCCAGATATACATTCGCCAGCGTCTGTGCCTCGATGCCCTGCGCCGCATCGACAACCAGGATCGCGCCGTCGCACGCTGCAAGGCTTCTGCTGACTTCATAGTTAAAATCGACATGACCGGGCGTGTCGATCAGATTGAATACATACTCTCCCCCGTCCTGCGCATTGTAAATGATCCGAACCGCCTGCGACTTGATCGTAATGCCGCGCTCACGCTCCAGATCCATATTGTCAAGCACCTGCGCCTGCATCTCACGTTCCGTCAGAAGCCCCGTTTTTTCAATGATACGGTCCGCTAACGTGGATTTGCCGTGGTCGATATGCGCGATGATGCAAAAATTCCTAATCTTGCTCTGATCCAATCTATTTTCTCCTCATGCATGCTCATTCTTTTCAAAACATAATCAGTTTACCATATTCCGTACTTTCCGCGAAACACTTTTTTCAAGCTTTCGCTCCGTTTCCTCTTGACATCCCATTTATTCTCTATTATGATAATTAAGCATGTTTACATTAGAACGTCCGTGTCCGGCTTTAATGAAACATCTTCTGATTGGAAACATTTCATTCTACTAAATAGGAGGTGTAGACCTTGGCTAATATTAAATCTGCGAAGAAGAGAATTCTTGTGAACCAGACCAAGATGGAAAGAAACAAATCCATCAAGTCCGGCGTAAAGACAGCCAACAAGAAAGTATATGCAGCGATCGAAGCAAACGATAAGGAAGCTGCAAAGGCTGCTCTGCTTGTCGCTACTTCCACAATGGACAAAGCTTGCCACAAGGGAGTATATCACAAGAACACCGCAGCGAGAAAAGTTTCTCGTATGAACAAAGCCGTTAACGCAATGGCTTAAAGCGGACATCAAGATATATACAAGCAAACGAAAACCCTCGCACCGTCATGCGAGGGTCTTTTTTTGTGCGTAATCGGCAAACGCAATGCGATTAAAATACGATCACGTTTCTGCCGGCCTGCTTGCCCATATACAGTTTGCGATCCGCCTCTTCGATCGTATCAAGCACATCGCGCTTGGGTGAATACTCCGCCACACCGAATGTCAGCGTCACATTGAACGAATAATTCTCATAATTCACAACCAGTCTGCGCAGCCTGCCTTGCAGGTCGTAAAGATCGCGCTCCACCTGCTCTCCGTTCATGTTATAAAAGACGAACAGGAACTCTTCACCGCCCCATCTGCCGACCTTTCCTTTGCCCTCCATAAAGTCGCGCATCAGAAAAGCAACTTCCTTTAATACAATATCGCCGCAGTTGTGGCCATAGGTGTCATTTACTCTCTTGAAAAAATCAATATCCGCGATCGCTACGGTCAGTGCTTCAAGCTTGGCCTTCTGAAACAGCGAGGTCGCTTTGTTCAAAACTTCCGTGATCGCCGTTCGGTTACTGATACCGGTCAGCGAATCAAACGCTGCCAGCGTACGCAGGCTTTCGTTCCGCTCGATCAGATCCTTCTCCCAGAGCTGTGAATCCACGGTTGTCACGCCCATGATCCCGAATGTGATCAAACCACCCGTAAAGTAGTGAAGAAGCCGGAGCAGATTGACATCTGTCTCCGCCAGCGCATAGACCGGCTCCGACACCTCCATAAAATTGAACAGGAACAGGTAGAATGCCACCAGCATCGCCGCAAATGCAAGACGGCTCTTTAAGTCAAGAAGATTGACCGTAAACAGAACCATGATCTGGATCAGCATAAAGACCATCGGCGCCACTCCGCTCCCATACAGAATGGCTACGCCCAATGAGACGGCAGAGAGCAACATACAGTACACCTCTGCGGCTACGCCGCTCCATCCACGGTACGTTGCAAAAAGGAGAAGTGACATGAGCAGCAGCCCCGCGCCACCGACGATCGCACCCTGGTTGGCACCCAAAGTGGCTGAATAAGCGGAAAAACATACAAAATAAAGGATCATTAAACACAGATTGACCCTTAAGATCACCGTGTGCTTAAATATCCTCTCTTCAACCCCCGTCTTTTTCAGAGCAAGGCTCCTCAGTCTGCTCAACATAACCGCAACCCCGTCATAGCAAAAAAGCGGGGTGTGTACCACCCCGCATGCATATCATAGTACCTTGGTACTATTTCAGTATAACAAACAGACAGATCTTACGCAATCAAACAACCTGCACGATTATTCTTCACCATATCTGTGCACTTTTAACAACTCGTCTTCCGTTAATTCAAACGGATAGTTCTTAAGCTTTGCCGCATTCGAAAGGATCGCGTCCACATTGGCCTTCTTCATATCGTCCGAAACAGATACGTGACCCAGAATGAAGTCCAGATACTCTTCAAGCTCGTCCAGATTATCGAAGCCGATCAGATTGAGCACTTTGCGTGCATCTTCCGGCCCATGCGTTGCAAACAGACGCACATATCTTGCCAGAAATACGCCGACCGCTCTTCCGTGCGGCACACCGAGATTGTATGTCAGCATGTAGCTTAAACCATGCGGAAGGCTCGTCCCTGTATGGGTGATCGCCATGCCGCCGTAATTGCAGGCTTCCATCAGCTTCTCATAGACATCTTCCGAGAACTTCTTGCGTCTGATATCATCCTTCACGCTCCCCCAGATCTCCAGACCGCGCATGCTGAATGTACGGTTGAAGCTGTTGGAGTTGGTGTTTAAGTAGCTCTCAACAAGATGTGCGAGCGTATCGACCGCCGTATAGATCGTATTCTCAGCCGATGCCGTCTTTAAATACGTTGCATCCACAAGTGTCAGCTTCGGGAACACCAGGTGTGCGATACTCTTCTTCGTTTTGATCTTATGATAGGTCAGGATCGAATAGGGCGTGATCTCGCTGCCTGTACCGGCTGTTGTCGGAATCTCCACAACCGGAAGCGCATCGTGCAGTTCGCACTTTTCATACATCACATCCGCGTCCCTACCCGGATTGTTGATCATGAGGGCGATCGCTTTTGCGGCATCCATCGGAGAACCGCCGCCAATCCCGATTACAAAATCCACTTCTGCGGCACGTCCAAGGTTCGCGGCTTTCATAACCGTCTCCGTGGACGGGTTCTCTTCGATCTCATTGAAGATCGCATATTTCATGCCCTGGGAGGACAACGCACTGATCACATCATCCAAAGAACCGTTCACTTTTGAGGAATGCTTGCCTGTGACGATAAAGGCTTTCTCGCCCAGATCGGCCAGTTCCTTCTTATGGTTCTCCACGCAATGCTTCTCGCTGTACACTAATGTCGGTAAATAAAACTTCATGGCTGCCTCCTTTATCGATCTAAATATTCATCTGTCAAAACGGCGTACTACGCCGGGTCTTCCGTAAAATCAATGATCTCTTTTTTCGGCGGCTTGGTCGCCTCCACGCTGATCGCATGAAGGACAGGCCCTTTCCCGCGATACTCGGGACGCTCTTCCATCGTCAACGTACAGCGTACCTTCACCCACTCTTTTTCCTTGAGGGCATCCACGCCGTCGTATGCACACATAAAGCCCAGAAATGCCATATCTTCCGCGCAGCAGGTCATCGCCATTCTGCCCGGAACGAAATATCCTTTGGGAAAATTGTGCGGCTTTAAGACTGTTGCCGTAAACACAAGCGTCTTGTCAAGATAACGATCCGGATGGTCGAACATATCCATATACCAGATGCCGTAGCCAAAGTCCGTCAGTTCAAGTGTATCCTTCTTCAGATCATACGGCAAGTCCTCTTCCATGATCTCGTTGATCTCACCGTTCGAATCCTCAAAAATGATCTCGGCGCTCTGGTTGATCGCCTTCACATTGCGCTTGTAGGTGCCAAGCTCCTTGACGCCATCGCAGCGATTGAAGATGATCATCTCACTGCCCCTAAGCATCTCGGCAAGAAGCGACTTCATGTTGGTAAAATACATGGGAAAAGTTGCCGCATTGATCGTCGTAATCTGCTGCTCGATCTCCCAATTGTCCGGAAGCTGCATGTTGCGGAAATTCCACATGCCGTTGTACTCAATGATGATACGCTCAGGCTTGTGCTTTTTTTCCAGATAGGACAACGCATCGGGTGTGAAGTCTTCCTCGTCTTCGATGACCTCCACAACCGTGCGGCTCTGTTTTCTTAACTTTTCGTCGATCTCGATCTCACCCTCTTCGCACTGGATGAGGAGCGTTTTTTCAGGGATCTGAAAATACGGCTGCTGGAGCGTATAGCGGATGAATTCCGTCTTGCCGCTCTCCAAAAAGCCGTTGATCATGTATACGCTTTTTTTCATCTTATTCCTAAACACCGATGGTCCTTTCTATAAGGGAAGCGCTGATGAAAGCGTTTCCTTCGCTCTATTTTGCGAAAAGCTCCGCAAGCTTATCTTCTGCGAGCTTCGATCCAATCACGCAGATCTTGCCGGTAAGCTCCGGCGAACCTTCGCGGACATCGCACTCGCCGGGAACATAATCAAAGAATGTCCACTTGCCGGTGCCGTCAGGCAGCATGCCCTTTGCACGGAGCACATAGCCGTATGTCTTCTCATCTTCAAGCGCTGCAAGCGCCTTCTCGATCTCTTCTCTTGTATAGGAAGCCGGTGTCTCCTTGCCCCAGCTTGTGAATACTTCATCTGCGTGGTGGTGATGATGGTCGTGATCATGGCAGCCGCAGGTGCATTCCTCGCCATGGTCATGATGATGATGGTGCTCGTGCTCATGATCATGGTGATGGTGATCGTGATCGTGATCGTGATCGTGTTCGTGGTCATGCTCATGCTCATGTTCGTGATCATGATGGTGATGGTGTTCATGTTCGTCATCATCGTCATCGTCGTGATGATGGTGACCGCAGCAGCACTCGTCATCATCGTCATCATCATGGTGGTGATGATGCTCGTGCTCCTCTTCGAGGGTCTCGCGAAGGAGCTGTGCTTCCCAGTCGCTGTCTGCTTCCATCGCATCCAGGATCTTCGCACCGTCAAGATCATCCCACGGCGTTGTGATGATCGTTGCATCCGCATTGTGTTCGCGAATGATGTTAACTGCCTGTTGCACCTTCTCCTCGGAAACAAGACCCGTACGGCTCAGGATTACAAGACCTGCGCTTGCGATCTGGTTTACGAAGAATTCGCCGAAGTTCTTTGCGTAGATCTTCGCTTTGGATGCATCAACGACCGTTACGGCACTTGCAAGCGATACTTCCGCATCTGTCTTCACATTCATAACTGCCTTCATGACATCGGAAAGCTTGCCGACGCCGGAGGGTTCGATGATGATGCGATCCGGTGCGTATGTATCCAACACTTCCTTTAAGGATGTACCGAAGTCACCGACAAGCGAGCAGCAGATACAGCCGGAGTTCATCTCCTTCATCTGTACGCCGCTTTCTTTCAGAAACCCGCCGTCAATACCGATCTCACCGAATTCGTTCTCGATCAGGACTACTTTCGTATTCTGAAATGCTTCTTTTAAAAGCTTTTGAATGAGTGTTGTCTTTCCGGCTCCCAGAAATCCGGAAATGATGTCAATTTTTGTCATAATCTTTCCATGCCTCCTCTATCATACGTACCGGCACCGACACGGTCTCGTCCTGTGCGCCGCCCGTGATCATGCCGATATAATGTCCATATTCGTTGAAGGTCCCGCCGCCGCTCATGCCGGGCTTGGCCTTGCAGTAATTATATACCATATCAGAACCGAATTCCGCAACATAGTAGAGCGGGTTCGCGACCGTACCGTGCGAGACATTGCATGCCACGCCGTCGGACGAACCGATCATAAATATGCGGTCTCCCTTCTTTAGGTTCGATACGGATCTGTCGTTAATGCGAATTTTTCGCAGTTTCCGCCGGTCCTCATAGCTCCAGTCGCTGATATCGACTTTTGCAAATCCGAGATCCGCTTTCGGAGAAAGCCACAGCGCCTTTCCAAGCCCCACTTTTCCGTTGTAAAAATAGACGGCCGAATAGTTTCTGTGGATCAAAAGATGCTTGTTGGACACCAGGATCACATAGTCGTCCCCGATATCCAGAATACAACCGGAGCCCCAGTAGTTGCCTTCTTTGATCTGCACCACGGACGGCATCACATTCTGCGATGCATTACTGACATTCCCATCCGGTGCTTCTTCCGTATAAAGAAGGTCGAGCTTGACAAGACCGCGGTACTCATCCGCATCGTTCGTCGTCTGCAGGAGCGGCCCCAGGTTCGGATTGGGCGCGCTTTCTGCATGCGCCGATGCATCCGGAAACAGCAAAAAAAGAACGAGCACTGTAAATCCCGCTGCTTTTTTCAGGTAATGCATATTCTGTTTGCACTGTTTTGTTTTTGGATGCATTTTACTCATTTCTGTGAAAAGGACGGCCGCACGTAGTGTGCGGCCGCCACAGATCTTTTCTTATAATTCGATCTTAACGTGCTTGTCTTCGGGATATTCCTCAATGATGCAGTCTGTCATATAGGTTCTCTCCGCAAGTTCCATGAAGAAATGGCACTTGTCGGCATTGATTGGGGTAGGACCCATATGCCATACACCGATGTTCAGGATAACAGCTGTTCCCTTCGGAACGATGAATGCCTGTGTCTGCTCCGGAACCGGTGCCTTTGAAGGGGGTGCAACGTGAAGCAGCACATCCGCGTCGATCGGAAGGATCAGCTCGCAGGAGTGATTGTGATACTCTGCTTTTGTAACGATAACCTCGTCAACTTTCTCCTTCACCATAGCGGAAATACCAACGCATCTGCCGCCTTCTACCGGGAATTTCATATGATCATGGAAAAATGCGCCGAGTGTGTGGCCCTTGGGATCCATGCAATCATAGAAATCACCGAATTCTGCGAATGCATCTCTTGTTAATTTCTGTGCTTTGATCGTAATCATGATACCTTCTCCTTTTGATAAAAACTTACGAATAAAATCTATCACCTTTCGGAGCGGTTTTCAATCCCTCACAGAAACTGTTTATACCCGGTCAGCTCCCACAGTCGCCTTAAAAATCGCCGCTTGAGCCCGAAAAACCATCGCTGTCGATACTCGTTCCGCCGGAGCTGCTCTCTTTCTCGATCACGTGTACTTCCGTCGTCGTATGCGTAAAGGTATCTTCCGACACTGTGATCGTAACGCCGTTCTCCGCTTCGTACCCCTCAGCATCGGTTGCGATAACAGCCGTCAACATCTGGGCTTTTAAGTGCCAGCAGTAGATTAAACCACCCAGCAGGCCGACACCAATGCCAATGGCAAGGCAAAGAAGCCAGGCAAGGCTATCGGGATCGCTTCCCACATCGACAGGCTTTCCATCCGCCCACAGGCCTATGTACTGATCTGCCTTCTCCAGATAGTCGCCAAATCCGGTCGCCCAGTCGTCGCTCCCGAAATCGTCCAGAAATACCTCACGCATCTGCTCGTTGCCGTAATCGGTCAGCGCCTGGTTGCCCTGGCCGTGTGCGATCAGTGCATATTTTCTCTCACTCATCGAAAGAAGGAGCATGATACCGCTCTGGTCGTCGCCGACACCGAATCCGTAATTTGTAAAAATGTATTTCGCGCAGTCGTACGCCTGATCCTTCGTGAAACCGTAGTCGGAAAGGTTCGGAATCGTACAGATGTAGACACCGATCCCGTAGCGATTCGTGATATCGGCTGCTTTCGCCTCAAACTGCGCAGCCTCTTCGTCCGTCAGGATCTCTGCTGTATCAAAAACGTTTTCATAATAATCCGCGCTTGCAAACGCCGTCACTGTCATGGACATGATCATGGTCAGTACGGCAAAAAAAGCAATGACTCTCTTTTTCATTTTCCGTACCTCCTACATGAATATAAACCGGCTGATAAGCCAGCCGATCAGTGCCGACGGGATCATTGATACAAAGAAATAGAACCAGTATCTGCCTTTATCGATCGGAAGATCACCGACCGTCTTGCCGGTCTGTCCGTTAACGGCAAACAGGAAGTTCTGTCCGTTCCATCTGGTTGAAAGCATCCAAACGGGGAGCATCGCGTAATGCACCGCTTTGGTCTTATAGTCGATCTTTTCTTCCGTGGTCGTAACGCAGTCATAGCCTGTTACGGATTCTTCCATCTTCAGCGCCGCACTCTGCTTTGCACGCAAGTCAATACGCGACTCGTTCTCTTCCCTGGAAACGTCGTATTTGTCTGCGATGTAGCCGGGCATATAGACCTGCGAGAACTCGATCATCTCATTGTAATTGAACGGTTCGATCGCGTCCATGTACGCATCCGGCATTCTGGTCGATGCATCGGCCGGGATCCGCTCGAAGGTCACTTTGCCCACGCGGTGTACATCATAATGATCCGTCACGGTCGTCTCTGTATTGCCGCTTCTCGTTGTGGTGGAATTGGTTGCTTCAAAACGGACATCCGCATCCGCTTCACCGTCATACAGCCAGAAAGGCACATAGACGCCCTGGATCTCTTCGATATGGTTCTCATCCGAAAAGACCTTCGGAAGGAGCTTTTTGCCTTTATAATGCGCTTTCAGAGCCACGATGGCAGCCTTCTTGTCCACTTTGAACGGGATGATAAAATCAGGCTTGGCCTCACCGGACATCTGACCCGGTATCATCTGCGGATTGCCGCAGTACGGGCAGACTCTAACAGCGGTCACGCCGTCGCTCATCAGATCCGCGCCGCAGGAAGGGCAGTTGAACATCTGCATTTCGATGGTCTCGCCCGTCTCGGAAACGCCGGTCGCTACCGGCTTTCCAACCGGCTTGTCATCCGTCTTTCCGTACTTTGCTTCCATCTCCGCAACAGAATACGCACTGCCGCAGTATTCACATTCCAGCTTGCCCGAAGCAGCGCCGTAATGAAGCGGGCCGCCGCACGCAGGGCACTGGTAATTTGTCATATCAGCCATTCTGTTCTCCTTCGCCTCCGTTATCGAACGATATCTTCATCGCCGAACGGATCGCCGCATTCCGGACAGAATTTGGGTGGTTTTGTCGGATCTGCAGGCATCCAGCCGCACTTATCGCATCTGTACTGCAGTGCGCCTTCCGGCTTCTTTGCGCCGCATTCTGAACAGAATTTGCCCTGATTTACCGCGCCGCAGGAGCATGTCCAGCCTGCCTGTGCAGGAGCTGCCTGTGCCGGAGCAGAGGCAGGTGCGGGAGCGGGCGCAGGTGCTGCCTGCTGCATCTGCTGCTGTTGCATCTGCTGTTGTTGCATCTGTTGCTGCTGTCCCATCGCAAACAGGTTCTGTGCATTCATACCGCCTGCCTGTGCAGCCATGTTCATACCCATGAAAGCCATCGCCGGGCCTGCATTCTGGTTGTTCGCCGCATTCTGCATAGCCTGAGCCTGTGCACCGACAAGCGTCGCCGCTGCCATGGTTGGATTGCGGAACGCCGCATTCCTCTGCACTTCTTTGATCATCTGCTCGTCTTCTTCAGACGCCTTGATGCTCGATACACCAACCGATACAACGACAAGACCGCGAAGCTGTGCCCATTTCTGAGAAAGCTCTGCGTTCATCGCATTAGCAAGATCTGTTGTATGCGCAGGAATCGCCGAATAGCGGATACCCATCTCTGAGATCCTTGCAAATGCCGGCTGTAACGCCGTCAAAAACTCTGTTTTGAGCATGCCGTCAATCTCTTCACGGCTGTAATCTTCCGTGATATTGCCGCACACGTTTGTATAGAAAAGAACGGGATCGGCAATCCTGTAGCTGTATTCACCAAAGCAGCGAACAGAAATATCCAGGTCGAGTCCGACATTCGTATCCACAACGCGGAACGGAACGGGCGCCGGTGTACCGTACTTGTTGCCGATCAGTTCCTTTGTGTTAAAATAGTAAACCCGCTGGGTCTTGGGCGCTTCGCCACCAAAGGCAAAACGTTTGCCCATGTTCTTAAAGGATTCGATCAGTCCCTGTCCGAATCCGCCACTGAAAATGGTAGGTTCCGTGGAAGAATCATACTTGAATTCACCGGGCTCTGCGCAGACTTCAACGACCTTGCCCTGATCCACGATCATCATGCACTGTCCGTCCGCAACCGAAATGATCGAGCCATTGGAGATGATGTTGTCATCACCCTTCGTGTTGGAAGAACGATCCGAAACCTTCTTCTTGCCTCGTACCGCAAGAATATCCTGCGGGATCGAATCACAGTAGAAATACTCGAGCCACTGGTCGGCCATTACGCCGCCGGCTGCACCCATAGCTGCCTTAATTAACCCCATTTTGTATCTCCTTTCAAGATGTGTTGGCGTCAATATGCCGCCTTTTCTATTATAACAAGAGTGGGTGGGAAACAGTATCACACACAAGTACTATTATGTTTGAATAGAGTGTGGAATTTGAGGAATTGTGTGAAAGTTTAAGAAAAATAGGGAGCCATGCATGTACCCCTGCAAAAATCCCAGGCAAAGCTGGGGTTTTCGCAGGGGTCGCGGGCTTCGCCCTCTATAATCAAAAAGAGAAGAGCACTTCCTCAAGCAAGCTTGAAAGTGCTCTTCTCTTTCCGATTATGCATGGCTCATTGCCATCGCGTAAGCTGGTGACGGGACTCGGACCCGTGACCTCCTCACTACCAATGAGGTGCGCTACCGCCTGTGCCACACCAGCAGTACTTGTCTATATTACAAAGTTTTATTGCCTTTGTCAATAATGAATCAGCGCAATTTCTTCTTGATGCGCTGAAGCGCATTATCGGTCGATTTTTCGTCCCTTCCGAGGACTTTTGCGATCTGCGCATAGCCCATTCCGGTCAGGTACAGATCAAGGACGTTGCGCTCGAATGCGCTGAGACGCTCTTCGATCTTTTTTTCCAGATTCTCGAAATTCTCCCGGTCGATCCAGGCATCTTCCGGGCTCTTGTCGGAAAGCGATGCAAGAACCGTAAGGAGCTCGGGATCCGCACGGTAAGTACCGGTCTCGTCCTCCGTAACAAGCTCATCCGAATTGTAGGAGACATAGCTGTTTAAAGGCTGGTGCTTTTTCCGCCTGGACGCCTCCACGGCGGTGTACATCTGACGGTTGATACATAGATCCGCAAACGTCTGAAACGATGCGTCCCGCCCGATGTCATAATCGCGAAGCGCCTTAAACAGCCCGATCATCCCTTCCTGGATGAGGTCATCGGAATCCGCACCCAGCATATACATGGAGCGCGCGTGATGACGCACCAGATTCTTGTACTTATTCATGAAATAGTCGGTGATCTCATTCTCCCCGTCGCGAAGACGGAGGATCAGCTCATCATCCGAATAGGAATCATAATCCTTCATGCGTTCTCCCGCTTATCGGAATACGTAACATATCCCGCGAAGCTCATGGACTGCGAGCTCACGCCCTTCAATCTCGTCATACTCGTACGGATACGGCTTCAGGATCGCG
>JAIKWO010000077.1 GCA_024684675.1 Lachnospiraceae bacterium | reverse complement strand
GTCGTAAGAAGGAACGACAACGATCATCTTACAGTCAAGGATCAGGCAACGGCGAATGATCTCATCCAGCTGCTTCATCACTTCGTCTTTCTCCTGCTGTGTCTCCTTCATGTTGAAAAAGCAAAGCGCATTGTAAGAAAGTATTTTCAAATGTGACTTTTTGAAGAAATCACCGAGATCTTCCAGCGTATACAACCCCTGTTCGAGTTCTCTGTCCAAGCATTCCGATTGCACATCGATATAATCAAATCCATACTTTTCGCATAGTCTCAGATCTTCCAGCACGGAGTGATTCGCGCAGAAACGGTTGCACCCTTCATTAAAACCTATTTTCATTTCTTTTCTCCTTTTCAGACAATAAACTGGTATTTTCTATTTCTTGTAAAATGCAGGTATACCTCCGGTAGCTACCTTCTCAATCGTACCCGCTTTCTGAGCCTTTACGAGTGCATCCGCAGTCAGTTCCGCAACATAACCGTCCCAAGCAGTCGGCCCGGACACAACGCCTTTCTTTGCATCATCCAGCCATTCCTGCAGCTCGACATCATATGAATCTATGAAACGGAGTATCCAGTTCTGTTCGATCGCTGTCGAGATCTTATTATCTTTTCTGACAGTTGGGAAGGAAGGACAAGGCAGATTAACAACACCGTCTTCACAAACAACCTCACAATTGATATCATATCCGAACTTGCAGTTCACATAGACCTCAAGTATTACCGTCACGCCTTTTTTCGTGGTCATGATCATAATCTGCGGGTCACGCAAACCCTTATGCGCTGCGCTTGTATCCTTTCCGAGAATGCACTGTACTTTATCCCATTCATCATCGATCAGCCACGGCAGGCAGTCGATTTCATGAATCGCCGTATCTGTAATCGCCATCTCTGTCGTATATGCGTCATCAACGGAAATGGCTCTATGCGTACACTTCACAACAAGCGGTGAACCGAAATCGCCGGAATCCAGCAATTCTTTTACCTGTCTATATCCACGATCATATCTGCGCATGAATCCAACCTGAACCAAATGCTTTCCTGATGCAATTTCCGCATCTACGATCTCCTTGCAATCCGCTGCCGTCGTGCAGAGCGGCTTTTCGCAAAACACAGGTTTACCGGCTTTAATAGCCGCCAAAACGGCCTCTTTGTGCGCAAAACCGGGTGTTGTCACAACAAGCGCATCAACATTTGCATCATTTACGATCGCCTGAATATCTGTGTAAACCGCAACATCACCATTAACCAGTGCCGCCCCCTTCTTTGCACCTTCTTCCACTACATCACACACTGCTGTCACTTCACTTCCCTGAAGTCGGTAGTGCAGCCTCTTAATGTGTTCACGACCAATCATGCCGCACCCTATTACTCCGATTCTAAGATTTGCCATAATACAACCTTCCTCTCTTACCATTTAGTTTAATTTTTTCTCGCATTCGAGATTCTTTGCTTGTGTTCGCGTGAACACCGCCTAATTTGACAGTATCACGTATGATTATACTTTTCAATCCATCATATCTAACAAATGGATGCCTGCTTTTTTGTCTAAAAATCACAATTTCTTTTCCTAATTATGAGATTTCTTCCTATATAATATGTAACCCATAGATAATAAACGTGTGCATGTCGCAGATCTACATGCTTATTTTGTTTTTGTCCGATTGGCATATGCAAAAATATACAAAAGAATTGTTAAAAAGTTGTCGTTATTTGCCAAATGCGTCACTATTTTTTGTTTTTCTATTGCAATGTTATTGTCACTCTGCTAGAATGTGTTCAGGTGTTCACGAGAACACCGCTCCGAAACAGCGATCGCAAAATAGGTTTTACGGAGTAACGGATTCATCCGAACACATCTTTTTTAGGGAGGTTTAGCAAATGAAGAAACTACTCGCTCTACTTATGGTTAGTATGATGACCACCACAATGCTTGCCGGATGCGGAAATGAACAGGCAACGGCAACTGCAGAAGCAAACGCTGCGCCTGAAGCTGCATCCGCTTCAGAGGCTTCAGTCGAGGAAGCAGCCAATGCGCAGACAGACGGAAACGGTTCCATCACCCTCGTCCTTTCTCAGAGAGACGAATGGTTATCCACATTGGATGCTGCCGCTAAGAAAGCAGCCGAGGCCAAGAGCATAGAAATGGTATCGCAGGACGCGCTTTCCGATACAAGCAAACAGATCCAGTTTGTCGCTGCAGCAGCTGCTGCTGGCGAAAAGGCTGTGATCGTCAATCTGGTTGACCCCAACATCGCACCCGATATCATTGAAGCAGCCGGAGATATGAAGGTCGTTTTTGTAAACAGACCGCCTCAGGATATGAGTGTTTTAAACGAAAACGTGGTATATGTCGGCTCTAATGAGATGACATCCGGTAAATTCCAAGGTGAGTGGCTTGCGGAATATTTTAAATCACAGGGCAAAACAGAGATTAAATATATCCTGCTGAACGGTATCCTCGGACAGGTTTCTACCACAAATCGCACGGCGTCTGTTCTGAAAGCACTTGAAGACGGTGGCATCAAAGCTACGGAAGCTTCCGCTCCCCTGGCATGTGACTATGACCGTGCCGAAGCAATGACGCAGATCACACCGCTTCTTACAAGCGGAATGGAATTTGATTGTATCATTTCCAATAATGACGCAATGGCACTTGGTGCTATCGAGGCACTTGAAAATGTTGGCATGGATCCTTCCTCTATTCCGATCGTAGGTATCGACGCAACTCCTGACGGGCGCCAAGCTGTAAAGGACGGCAAGATGGCTATGACCGTCTTCCAGAATGCAGTCGGTCAGGGCGATGGTGCAATGGTTGCAGCTCTCAACCTTACTGAAGGCAGACCGTTCAACGAAGGTACATCCTACGATGTGGACAGCGAGAACCCCAACGTAATGTGGATTCCCTTTGAGCCTGTAACAAAAGAAAATGTTGCAGAATATGACGGCAGATAAACCAGAATAAGCAGATCACCCAAGGCTTCCCGTTTTACAAAGAAGTCTTGGGTGATAGAATAGAATATAATATAGCAATGCTATGTTTTGTTTTGATCGAGAAAGGTAACTGATTTATGGGAAACGAATACATTCTGGAAATGAAAGACATTGTCAAAGAATTCCCGGGAGTGAGAGCATTAAAAGGTGTTCAACTGAAAGTTCGTCCCGGCACCGTGCACACTTTGATGGGTGAAAACGGCGCAGGCAAATCAACTCTGATGAAATGCCTGACCGGCATCTATAAGGCAACATCCGGTACGATCATCTATGATGGAAAAGAAGTCTCATTCAACAATACGCTTCAGGCAATGAATGCAGGTATT
>JAIKWO010000076.1 GCA_024684675.1 Lachnospiraceae bacterium | reverse complement strand
GTCGTAAGAAGGAACGACAACGATCATCTTACAGTCAAGGATCAGGCAACGGCGAATGATCTCATCCAGCTGCTTCATCACTTCGTCTTTCTCCTGCTGTGTCTCCTTCATGTTGAAAAAGCAAAGCGCATTGTAAGAAAGCATTTTCAAATGTGACTTTTTGAAAAAATCACCGAGATCTTCCAGCGTATACAACCCCTGCTCAAGTTCTCTGTCCAAGCATTCCGATTGCACATCGATATAATCAAATCCATACTTTTCGCAAAGTCTCAGATCTTCCAGCACGGAGTGATTCGCGCAGAAACGGTTGCACCCTTCATTAAAACCTATTTTCATTTCTTTTCTCCTTTTCAGACAACAAACCGGTATTTTCTATTTCTTGTAAAATGCAGGCACCCCTCCGGTAACCACCTTCTCGATCGTTCCTTCTTTCTGGGCCTTTACGAGTGCATCCGCAGTCAGTTCCGCAACATACCCGTCCCAAGCAGTCGGCCCGGACACAACGCCTTTCTTTGCATCATCCAGCCATTCTTGCAGCTCGACATCATATGAATCTATGAAACGGAGTATCCAGTTCTGTTCGATCGCTGTTGAGATCTTATTGTCTTTTCTGACGGTCGGAAAGGAAGGGCAAGGCAGATTGACAACGCCATCCTCACAAACGACCTCACAATTGATGTCATATCCGAACTTACAGTTTACATAGACCTCAAGCATTACCGTCACGCCCTTTTTCGTGGTCATGATCATAACCTGCGGGTCACGCAGTCCCTTATGCGCTGCGCTCGTATCCTTTCCGAGAATGCACTGTACCGTATCCCATTCATCATCGATCAGCCACGGCAGGCAGTCGATTTCATGAATTGCCGTATCTGTGATCGCCATCTCTGTAGTATATGCGTCATCAACGGAAATGGCTCTATGCGTACACTTCACAACAAGCGGTGAACCGAAATCGCCTGAATCCAGCAATTCTTTTACCTGTCTGTAACCGCGATCATATCTGCGCATGAATCCAACCTGAACCAAATGCTTTCCTGATGCGATTTCCGCATCTACGATCTCCTTGCAGTCCGCTGCCGTTGTGCAAAGCGGTTTTTCGCAAAACACAGGCTTACCGGCTATAATAGCCGCTAAAACCGCTTCTTTGTGTGCAAAACCGGGTGTTGTCACAACCAGCGCATCAACATTTGCATCATTTACGATCGCTTGAATATCCGTGTATACTGCAACATCACCTTCAACCAGCGCCGCACCTTTCTTTGCGCCTTCTTCCACCACATCACACACTGCTGTCACTTCGCTTCCCTGAAGACGATACTGAAGCCTTTTAATGTGTTCACGGCCGATCATGCCGCACCCGATCACTCCGATCCTAAGATTTGCCATAATAAAACCTTCCTCTCTTATTATTTCATTATTTCCCGTATTCGAGATCTTTTGTGTGTGCACGTGCACACCGCCTGCTTTGACAGTATCACGTATGCTTTTACTTTTCAATGCATCATATCTGCCAAATGAGTGTGCGCTTTTTTGTCTAAAAATCACAATTCCTTTCCCCAATTATAAGATTTCTTCCTATTTATATTGCAAGCCATAGATAATAAGTGTGTGCATGTCGCAGATCTACATACTTATTTTGCTTTTGTTCAATTGTCATGTGCAAAAATGTACAAAAGATTTATTAAAAAGTTGTCAATCATTGCCAAATACATCACTATTTATTGCTTTTCTATTGCATTGTTATTGTTATTCTGCTAGAATGTGCTCAGGTGTTCACGGGAACACCGCTCCGAAACAGCGATCGCCGAATAGGTTTAACGGAGTAACGGATTTATCCGAACACATCTTTTTTAGGGAGGTTAAGCAAATGAAGAAACTACTCGCTCTACTTATGGTTGGTATGATGACCGCCACAACGCTTGCCGGATGCGGAAGCGAACAGGCAACTGCAACTGCAGAAGCAAATGTTGCGCCTGAAACAGCATCCGCTTCAGAAGCTTCAGTCGAAGAAGCAGCCAATGCGCAGACAGACGGAAACGGTTCCATAACCCTCGTCCTTTCTCAAAGAGACGAATGGTTATCCACATTGGATGCTGCCGCTAAGAAAGCAGCTGAATCCAAGAGCATGGAAATGGTATCGCAGGACGCACTTTCCGATACAAGCAAACAGATCCAGTTTGTTGCAGCAGCAGCTGCTGCCGGCGAAAAGGCTGTGATCGTCAATCTGGTTGACCCCAACATTGCACCCGATATCATCGAAGCAGCCGGCGACATGAAGGTCGTTTTCGTAAACAGACCGCCTCAGGATATGAGTGTTTTAAACGAAAACGTGGTATATGTCGGCTCCAATGAGATGACATCCGGTAAATTTCAAGGCGAGTGGCTTGCGGAATACTTTAAGTCACAGGGCAAAACCGAGATCAAATATATCCTGCTGAACGGTATCCTCGGACAGGTTTCTACCACAAACCGCACAGCGTCTGTTCTGAAAGCACTTGAAGACGGCGGTATCAAAGCTACGGAAGCATCCGCTCCCCTGGCATGTGACTATGACCGTGCCGAAGCAATGACACAGATCACACCGCTTCTTACAAGCGGAACGGAATTTGATTGTATCATCTCCAATAACGACGCGATGGCACTTGGCGCTATCGAGGCACTTGAAAATGTCGGCATGGATCCTTCCGCTATTCCGATCGTAGGTATCGATGCAACTCCTGACGGACGCCAAGCTGTAAAAGACGGCAAGATGGCCATGACCGTCTTCCAGAATGCAGTCGGTCAAGGCGATGGCGCAATGGTTGCAGCCCTTAACCTTACTGACGGCAGACCGTTCAACGAAGGCACATCTTACGATGTGGACAGCGAGAACCCCAACGTAATGTGGATTCCATTTGAACCTGTAACAAAAGAAAATGTTGCAGAATATGACGGCAGGTAAACCAGAATAAGCACATCACCCAAGGCTTCCCGTTTTGCAAAGAAGTCTTGGGTGATAATACAGCAATGCTACATTTTGTTTTGATCGAGAAAGGTAACTAATTTATGAGCAACGAATACATTCTGGAAATGAAAGACATTGTCAAAGAATTCCCGGGAGTGAAAGCGCTTAAAGGTGTTCAGCTGAAAGTTCGCCCCGGCACCGTACACACCTTGATGGGTGAAAACGGCGCAGGCAAATCAACTCTGATGAAATGCCTGACCGGCATCTATAAGGCAACATCCGGTACGATCATCTATGATGGAAAAGAAGTCTCATTCAACAATACGCTTCAGGCAATGAATGCAGGTATT
>JAIKWO010000055.1 GCA_024684675.1 Lachnospiraceae bacterium | reverse complement strand
GGGCAAGATCACGATCCGCTACAGCGAACGGCTCTACCGCGAAGGGCAGTGGAAGGCGATCTCGCCACGCGGCCTTCTGAAAAAATATCACGACCACACACGCTATCGGAAAGCGCCCGTGTATCTTCTTTGCGCAGGGGCATATGTTGCTTCGGATTTTCGCATTGTGCGTGCATATCCGGATAAGATGTTCCGTTGGGGATATTTTACCGAGACGAAGCACTACGATGTGGATAAGCTGCTCGCAGAAAAGGAAAGCAAAAAGAGCGGCAAGCTGGAGATCCTCTTTGCCGGCAGGTTCCTGCCGTTAAAACACCCGCAGTATGCGGTGTTCCTTGCAGAAGAGTTAAAGAAGCAGGGCATTTCGTTCCATCTTACGATGGTCGGCGGCGGAGAGATGGATGAGTGGCTTCGAAATGAAGTTCACCTTCGCGGGCTTGAAGATGTTGTGACTTTTACAGGTTTTAAACGACCTGAAGAAGTGCGCTCCTATATGGAGAAGGCGGATATCTTCCTCATGACGAGCAATTACCTGGAAGGCTGGGGTGCCGTTATCAACGAAGCGATGAACAGCGGCTGCGCGGTCCTTGCAGATGCCAAGATCGGAGCAGTGCCGTTCCTTTTAAAGCACGGCGTAAGCGGCATGGTCTACGCGGACGGGAATGCAGCGGAGTTTTTAAAGCTCGGGACGACGCTTGCAACCGATGCGGCACTTCGTGAGAAGATCGGGCGGAATGCGTACAAAACCATTACGGAAGCGTGGAACCCAGAAGAAGCGGCAAAGAGACTGCTTACCTTTGCGGAGGGGCTTCTTAGGGGAGAAGTTGCAGCGGCGAAGGACGGGCCTTTAAGTCCTGCGCCGATCATATGGCCACGGAACGGATATAACTACTGTCGGCAATGATTGCGCAGAACAATACTAAGAGTTTTATCAATCTGAATGATACAGTTATGAACAATCACAGAATCTATGTGTGCCACACGTTTTATCATATTTACGTGACACTCTTAAAAGAATTTCATATGCCGGATGATGAGAAGGGCAAGGCAGACATCGTACTGTCCAATATCTCATCCGATCTCTTCCCGCTTGCGGGGCGCCTGACGGAGAGCGGCGTATTCGGGCATGTTTACAAGATGGAGGAGAAGAAGGAATCCTACTTCCCGGAGCTTGCAAAATATCGGAAGTCGTACAACAACATCGTACGACACCTAGTGAACAGGATCATCTTTACGAAGAAATTGGCGAAGCTCGAGGAGCCGTTCGTACCGGTTGATTTCCGTGCATATAAGGATGTGTATGTGTACTGCGACAGTGATCCGATCGGATACTATCTGAACTATAAGCACATCTATTACCATGCGCTCGAGGATGGGCTGGACTGCCTCAAATACCTCGATGCGGCATATTATGATAACCGCGGGCATTTTAAATTAAAGGCGTGGCTGTCAGCAAGGAACATTATTTTTATTCAGAACGGATACGGCAAGTACTGTCTTGATATGGAGGTCAATGACCTATCGTGCCTTAGGCGCTCTGCGTCCAACTATAAAGTCGTACCGCGCAAGCCCTTGGAGAGCGGCCTTTCCAAAGAGCAGAAGATGACGATGCTTCGCGTCTTTATGGAGAATGCGGATGATTTTATGAAAGACCTTTTGGAGAAAGCAGCCGGCAGGGAATGCATTTTGTTCCTCACAATGCCGCACCCGCAGGATGAAGAGATCCGGAAGCGCATCTGCAAAGATATCCTGCGCGATCACTGTCAGGGGTATCATACGGTGATCAAGCCGCACCCCAGGGACCTCATCGACTATGCGGCGCTTTGTCCGGAGTGCACGGTCATCAAAGGGAAATTCCCGATCGAAGTCATGAACTTCATGGAGGGAATCAAGTTCAAACGTGCCCTTTCCATTGCGACGACGGCGATCGATACACTTGACTTTTGCGAAGAAAAGGTTAATCTTGGAGAGAGTTTTTGGGATGCCTATGAGGATCCCGCACTGCATAACTGGCAGAAAATCTGATATTCGGAGCATAACATGAAAATTTGGAAGAAACTGATGATCATATTGAACGGGAAGCAGAAGCGAATGATGGTGTTGCTCCTTGTGATGATGGTGTTTGGTGCGTTTCTGGAGACCGCCAGCATCTCGCTGATCATACCGGTCATGACGCTGGTACTCGACCAGACCGCCGTGACGAGGAATGAGATCCTGGCCTCGATCTATAACGGACTAGGCATGACGGATCCGAAGCAGTTCACGGTCTTCGTGATGGCGTGCATGGTTGTGGCATTTATCGTAAAGAATCTGTTCCTGTTCGCGTTGCAGAAACTGATGTACCGTTTTGTCTATAAGAATCAGTTCGAGACGCAAGAGAAGATGCTGCGGAGCTTTGTAAAGCGCGACTACGAGTTCTACTTAAACATCGAGACATCGACGATCCAGCGTATCATTGCGGCGGACGTTGTGAATGCGTACTTATTGATCCTGTGCCTCTTGCAGATCGTATCGGAGTGCATCGTCTTTATCATGCTCGCGATCGCGCTGCTTGTGGTTGACTTTAAGATGACGCTTGTAATCGCAGGTCTTTTAGTGCTGACGCTGATCGTGATCAAGGAAGTCATCAAGCCGATCATGCACAGGACCGGCAAGGAGAACCAGGACTATGCGAGCCTGATCTATCAGTGGCTGTCCCAGACTGTCGGTGGCATCAAAGAGATCAAGGTTATCGGCAGGGAGAACTATTTTATCGATGAGTATTCCGAGCGCGGCGCACATTATGTGGCGGCGATGGAGCGTCTGAGCCTTTTCAGTAATGCACCGAAGCTTCTTATTGAGACCGTGTGCATCGCAGGCATGGTTGCATATATGCTGGCCGTGATCCTCGCAGGCAAGAATCTGACCGAGATGATGCCGGCACTCTCCGCATTTGCGATGGCAGCGGTACGTCTGATGCCTTCTGCGAACCGCATTAACAACCAGCTCACGCAGCTTGCCTACTACGAGCCGTTCTTTATGAACGTCAGTGACACGCTGCTGGATGAGACGAGTGAAAAGAATATCGATATGTCCTATGCGAAGGATGCCGAGAAGATGGAAGTCTCCAAGGAGATCCTGCTTAAGGACATCACCTATAAATATCCGGGGACCGAGAAGCTGATCTTCGACCATGCGGAGATGTCTGTGCCGGTCGGCAGCAGTGTCGGCATTGTCGGTGGATCCGGCGCCGGAAAGACGACAATCGTGGATATCCTGCTGGGTCTCTTAAATCTGCAGGGCGGCGTGATCACGGCGGATGGAAGGGATATCATGGAAAATTACAGAGGCTGGCTTAAGAATGTCGGCTATATCCCGCAGGCTATCTTCCTTTTGGATGACGATATCCGCCACAACGTGGCATTCGGTGTGCCGGAAGATCAGATCGACGAGGAGCGCTTGTGGTATGCGCTTAAGGAAGCGCAGCTTGATGAGTTTGTAAAGAGCCTGCCGGAAGGCGTACATGCCGGGATCGGTGAGCGCGGCATCCGAATCTCCGGGGGCCAGAGACAGCGTATCGGTATCGCCCGTGCGCTCTATAACGATCCCGAAGTGCTGATCCTGGATGAAGCAACCAGCGCGCTTGATGGCGATACGGAAGCGGCGATTATGGATTCCATCAACCGCTTCATGGGACGCAAGACGCTGATCATCATCGCGCACAGACTGCAGACGATCGAGAAGTGCGACATGGTATACCGCGTAGCGGACGGCAAGATCACAAGAGAGAGATAGATGAAACTTTCGATCATCGTGCCTTTCTATAACATGGAGGCAGACGGAAAACTGAAGTACTGCATGGAGTCGCTGGTGCATCAGACGCTTCGTGACAAGGGGACCGACTACGAGATCCTCGCAGTTGACGACTGCTCACCGGATGGGACGTATGATGCGCTGAAAGCGTATGAGGCGCAGTATCCGGGGCTCGTTCGCGTACTGCAAACGCCTGTGAATATGAAGCAGGGTGGTGCGCGTAATCTGGGTCTTAAAGAAGCAAGTGGCGAGTGGATCGGCTTTATGGACGGCGATGACTGGGCTGCGCCCGATATGTTCGAAAAGCTTCTTGCGAAGGCGGATGCAACCGGCGCCGACGTGGTCGGCTGTGACCTCCACCAGGTGACGAGTCATACGTTGGAGATCGGCTCGATCGTCAATGCCAATACGATGGACCAGACGGGCGTGCTGGGACCGGAGCAGTACAAGAAGCTCATGCTCAATCCGTGCAGCATGGTGATCAAGATCTACAAAAGAAGCGTGATCGAAGAGAACAACCTGTCCTTTCCGGAAGGGATGTTCTATGAAGATAACTGCGCGGGGCCTGTCTGGATGCTCTCCTGCAAACACTTTGAGAAGGTAGAGGAGCCGCTTTATTACTACTACCAGGACCCGTCTTCGACAACGCATCATATCACAGAGGCACGCTGCCGCGACCGCATGAAGGCGGGCGAGATGCTGGTTGCCGAGTGCAAGGCGCGAGGCTTCTACGAGCTGTACAGGGCAGAGCTGGAGTTTGCTTTTACAAAGCTTTACTACGTGAATACATTATTCTCTATCCTGATCGGGATGGAGCATTGCAATATGTCACTACTAAGGGAACTGATCCGCGGCATGCGGGAGACATTTCCGGATTTTGAGAAGAATCCGTACTTCCAAGAGACCTATGACGCCGAACAGAAGAAACTGATCAGGTTGCATATGAAGTCATCAGTGCTACTGGTTATGTATTATCGGGCGCTTCGGTGGTATCGAAGGATGCGGTACGCTGATTTTACAAAATAGTGGCAATTATGCTAAAATAAAACTATCTATGTGTAGGAAAGGACAGAAACACTATGTTAAACGATAAAACCATCCTGGTTACGGGAGGTACGGGCTCTTTTGGGAAGTGCTTTACGAAATATGTGCTGACCCATTATAACCCGAAGAAGATCATCATTTATTCCAGAGACGAGTTCAAGCAGTTTATGATGCAGAACGAGTTTAAGGACCTGAACACAAAGAATCAGCTTCGCTTCTTTATCGGCGATGTACGCGATAAAGAGAGATTGCAGAGAGCGCTGGAGGGCGTTGATTACGTGGTACATGCGGCAGCGTTAAAGCAAGTGCCGGCATGCGAGTACAACCCCGGTGAAGCGATCAAGACGAATATCCACGGCGCACAGAATGTGATCGATGCCTGCCTCGATGCAGGTACGGTACGTAAAGTAGTGGCGCTGTCTACCGATAAGGCGGTCAATCCCGTAAACCTTTACGGCGGCACGAAGCTTGTATCCGATAAGCTCTTCATCGCAGCCAATGCGTATGCGGGCAGCAAGGATATCTGCTTCTCGATCGTGCGCTACGGCAACGTGGCAGGAAGCCGCGGCTCCGTTATCCCGTTCTTCCACAACATCTTAAAGAACGGCGGAACGGAACTGCCGATCACGGATTACCGCATGACCAGATTCTGGATCAGCTTAACGCAGGGCGTCGAGCTCGTGATCAAGGCTTTGGAAGAGTCCATCGGCGGCGAGACATTCATCTCCAAGATCCCGTCCTTCAAGATCACGGATCTTGCGGAAGCGATGTGCCCGGGCTGTGAGAAGCCGGAAGTCGGCATCCGCGAAGGCGAGAAGCTACATGAGATCATGGTCACAACGGAAGATTCCATGACGACCTACGAATACGACAAGCACTACATCGTCTATCCGCAGATGGTATGGAGCAAATCGAGAATGCCGAAGCCGACGGGCAAGAAGGTTCCGGACGGGTTCTCCTATTCCTCCGGCAACAACACGGAGTGGCTGACAGTGGAAGAGATCAGAGAGCGTCTGAAAGACATCGAATTAGAAAAATAAATAATGATAGTATCAAAAAGGGTATATTCACATATATCCGTTTTGCCATAAATAAGAAAGGTTTTTAATTGGGCAGAAACATGAGTGAAAATACAAAACCCGCGATCGAGGGCGGTGCTCCCGTCAGGGATACGAAGCTCTATTACGGTCATCAATACATTGACGATGCGGACGTCGCAGC
>JAIKWO010000029.1 GCA_024684675.1 Lachnospiraceae bacterium | reverse complement strand
ATGCACATGGGCACTTAATGAATAAGTATTCTGTAACGACCGTTTCGAGGACGTGTCTGAGCGAAGCGAGTTCCGCAGAAACGGTCGACGCTTTACAGAATGCTTATGAATTTAGTGCAGAATGTGCGCATTTGAATAGTTTTGTGAAAAACGCATCCCCACAAAGAGCAAGAACATAGAAAGGAGATAAAAATGAAAGAATACAATGTACTAGAAGGTAAAGTAGTCGCAAAAGAGGGTATGAAAGTCGGGATCGTGGCGGCCCGCTTTAACGAGATCATAGTCAGCAAGCTTCTCGGAGGCGCTGTGGACGGTCTGGTACGTCACGGCGTTGCGGAGGAGAACATTACGGCAGCGTGGGTGCCCGGCGCCTTTGAGATCCCGATGATCGCCAAGAAGATGGCGGAATCCGGAAAGTATGACGCCGTGATCGCACTTGGCTGCGTGATCCGCGGCCAGACATCCCACTACGACTATGTCTGCAACGAGGTTTCCAAAGGTATCGCGCAGATCGGGATGCAGACCGGCGTACCGACCATGTTCGGGATCGTCACAACCGAAAACATCGAGCAGGCGATCGCCCGTGCCGGCAGCAAAGCAGGCAATAAGGGATATGACTGTGCGCTCGGTGCGATCGAGATGGCCAATCTTGTAGCGGCAGTGTAGATTGTGGAAAATTGCTGTCTCTCGTGCTATAATCAGTTGGGTTTTAAAAATGAATCGAACGGGGGATAGATATGAACGGAATTTTATCGATCAAAGAAGCAGTGGAGGGCTATATCGCCGGCGCGGCCGGTAAGGCAAAAGCTTCCGCCTGCTCCATTTTTATGAAAGCCATTATGGCAGGCGCGATGATCGCGCTCGGTGCACAGGGATCCAGCGTTGCGGCGCATGCGATCGAAAATGTAGGTGTCGCAAGACTTGTGGCGGGCTGCGTATTCCCGGTGGGCCTGATGATGGTCATCACGATGGGTGCTGAGCTTTTTACCGGCGACTGTCTGATCGCGATGGCGGTTGCGGATAAGAAAGTGACGCTGATGGGTTTTGTCCGGATCCTGGTACTTGTATTCCTTGGCAATCTGGTCGGCGGTATGCTGATCGCGTGGATGACGATGGCAACGGGACAGTTTGATTATTCATCGGGTCTGCTCGGCGCGTACACGATCAAAGTGGCACTTGGAAAAGCAACGATGCCGTTTGCAAAGGCGCTTGTTTCCGGTATCCTTTGTAATATCCTTGTCAGCGCCGCGGTTATCGTGGCATTTTGCGGCAAGGACCTGGCCGGCAAGCTCTGGGCAAGCTTTTTTGTCATCATGCTTTTTGTAACATCCGGTTTCGAGCACTGCGTTGCCAATATGTATTACATCTCCGCAGGACTTTTTGCCAAGATGAATCCTGACTATGCGGCAAAAGCGGCGGATGCGTACGGGATCGCGGCAGACAAGCTCGCAAACCTTGACTGGATGCATTTCTTTGTAACGAACCTGATCCCTGTTACGATCGGTAACATCATCGGCGGATCGGTAGCGGTCGGCCTGATGCTTTATTATTTAAACTGCGCAAAGAAGAACTGATCTTGGAGAAAACGTTATGATCTATATTGGAAACCATTTATCTTCATCGGGCGGCTTTCTTGCGATGGGCAAGGCTGCGACAGCACTTGGCGCCGATACGTTTGCGTTCTTTACGCGTAACCCGCGCGGCGGTGCGGCGAAGGCGATCGATCCTGCGGATGCGAAGGCACTTTTGGATTATATGGAAGAGCATCACTTCGGACCGCTTGTTGCGCATGCGCCCTATACAATGAACGTATGTGCCGCAAAGCCGGACATCCGCAAATTCTCCGTGGAGATGCTGCAGGATGACATGGAGCGTATGGAGTATCTTCCCGGTAACTACTATAATTTTCACCCGGGCAGCCATGTAGGGCAGGGCGAGAACGCAGCGATCCCGATGATCGCGGATGCCGTTAACAGGGCGCTGAAGCCTGAGCATCATACGACAGTCCTTTTAGAGACAATGGCGGGCAAGGGATCCGAAGTCGGCCGTACATTTGAAGAGCTTAAGAGGATCATCGATCTGGTAGAGTTAACCGACAAGATCGGGGTCTGCCTCGATACGTGCCATATCTGGGACGGCGGTTATGACATCAGCGATATGGACAAGGTGCTGAAGGAGTTCGATGACGTGATCGGCCTTGAACGGCTCAAAGCGGTGCACATGAACGATAGCATGAATCCGCTTGCGGCGCACAAGGACCGTCACCAGAAGATCGGAGAAGGCCATATCGGTGCCGAGATCTTAAAAGCGGTCGTGACGCACCCGCTTTTGCAGGGGAAGCCTTTTATCCTGGAGACCCCGAACGAGGATGAGGGTTATAAAAAAGAGATCGCGATGATCCGCGAGTGGATGATCAAGTAAAACGGATATGATACAGAAGGTCTTGCCGAATGATCCGGCGAGACCTTCTTTTGTTTTCCGCTGTCGGATGCTACAATGGAAATAGGAATGGAGGTCATATATGGAACTTCATGTTTTGTGCGGAGACGATAGGAATACGCTCCAATTTGAAACGGGACAGTGCCTTGCGGATATCCTGGAGGAGAACGGGATCGAACTGACCATGTCCTGCGGCGGCGCCGGAATATGCGGCATGTGTGCGGTGCAGGTAGTAGAAGGCAGTCTCCCTGTGACGGATGCCGACAAGCGTCATTTCGGAGAAAATGAG
>JAIKWO010000023.1 GCA_024684675.1 Lachnospiraceae bacterium | reverse complement strand
GAAATCGCGGTTCTTCTTAAGGAGCGGATAACTCTCCGCATAGATATCATTGATATACATATCTGCGATCTTCAGCAGATCTTCCATCGTAAGGCCGAGCGTTCTGCCGTGTCTTACCGCGCGGCGGATCAGACGGCGAAGAACATAGCCGGCGCCGACATTGGAAGGAAGAAGCTTTGCTTCATCACCGATCAGCATCACGGATGTACGAAGGTGATCGGCAAGAATACGCATGGATCGTGTCATCTTTTCGTCCGCTTCATATTTCTTTCCGGAAGCCTTCTCGATATATGCGATGATCGGCGCAAAAAGGTCTGTCATGTAAACGTCCGTAATGCCGTTTAAGAACGCAAGGTTACGTTCAAGGCCCCAGCCGGTATCGACATTCTTCTGTTTCAGCGGTGTCAGATGACCGTCTTTATGCTTCTCATACTGCATGAAAACGTCGTTGCCAAGCTCCGTATATTTGCCGCAGTGACATCCGGGGCCGCAATCAGGACCGCAATCCGGCACATCCGCGATATAGAACATCTCGGAATCGGGACCGCAGGGACCATATTCCAATCCCCACCAGTTGTCATCTGCAGGAAGATAATAGATATTCTCTTTTTTGAAACCGGATGCAATACGGAATCCAGCACCTTCTTCATCACGCGGTGCGTTCTCATCGCCTTCAAAAACGGTTGCAGCAAGGTGATCCGCATCGAAACCGAATACCTGTGTCAAGAGTTCAAAACTCCATTTGCAACGCTCTTCTTTAAAATAATCGCCAAGGCTCCAGCTTCCCATCATTTCAAAGAACGTTACATGACTCTTGTCACCGACGGAATCGATATCATTGGTACGTACACAACCCTGCACGTTGCAGAGTCTGGTACCGAGCGGATGCTTCTGTCCAAGCAGATACGGCATCAATGGTTGCATGCCGGCCACATTGAAAAGAACGCCCGTCGATCCATCCGACACAAGAGAAACCGCGCCGACATTCACGTGACCGCGCTCCTCGTAGAATTTGATCCAGGTATTGCGAAGCTCTGTTGAGGTAAACTTTTTCATTGGAATCTCCTAAAACTTAAAATGTAAATTTGTCAGCGAAGTAATTCTCAAGCTGATCGATCGCAACTCGCTCCTGCTCCATGGAATCACGGAAACGAACTGTCACGCAGTGATCTTCTTCGGAATCGAAATCGTATGTGATGCAGAACGGTGTACCGATCTCATCCTGCCGGCGGTATCTCTTGCCGATGTTGCCTCTGTCATCAAATTCGCAGTTGTACTTCTTGGAAAGCTGCGTATAGATTTTCTCTGCACCTTCATTAAGCTTTTTGGAAAGCGGGAGCACACCGATCTTAACCGGTGCCAGTGCCGGATGGAAGTGAAGCACCGTTCTGATATCGGGTGCTTCTTCCGTTCCGATGTTCTCTTCGTCATATGCTGCGCAGAGGAAAGCAAGAACGACGCGATCCGCACCGAGTGAAGGCTCGATGACATACGGAACGTATTTTTCATTCTTGGTATCGTCAAAATAGGACATATCCTCGCCGGATGTGTTCTGGTGCTGTGTCAGATCATAGTCCGTTCTGTCTGCAACGCCCCAAAGCTCGCCCCAGCCAAACGGGAATAAGAATTCAAAATCTGTCGTTGCTTTAGAGTAGAAAGCAAGCTCCGCGGGATCATGATCACGCAGACGAAGCTCTTCTTCCTTCATGCCAAGGGAGATTAACCAATCATGGCAGAACGTTCTCCAGTATTTGAACCATTCAAGATCCGTACCGGGTTCGCAGAAAAACTCAAGTTCCATCTGTTCGAACTCTCTTGTACGGAATGTAAAGTTACCGGGTGTGATCTCATTACGGAATGACTTACCGATCTGGCAGATACCAAACGGCACTTTCTTACGAGATGTACGCTGTACATTCTTGAAATTAACGAAGATACCCTGTGCCGTCTCGGGACGAAGGTATACCGTATTCTTTGCATCTTCCGTAACGCCCTGGAAGGTTTTGAACATCAGATTGAACTGACGGATGTCGGTAAAATTATGCTTGCCGCAGGAAGGACAGGGAACATTGTGCTCTTCGATGAATTCTTTCATCTTCTCCTGGCTCCAGCCGTCAACGGACTCTTCGAGTTTGATGCCGTTCTCTTCGCAGTAATCTTCGATGATCTTGTCTGCACGGAAACGTTCGTGACACTCACGGCAATCCATCAGAGGATCGGAGAAGCCGCCAAGGTGACCGGATGCAACCCATGTCTGCGGGTTCATTAAGATCGCACAGTCAACACCTACGTTGTAAGGATTCTCCTGCACAAATTTCTGCCACCAGGCTTTCTTAACGTTATTCTTCAGTTCAACACCAAGATTGCCGTAATCCCATGTGTTGGCCAGACCGCCGTAGATCTCACTGCCCGGATATACAAAGCCTCTCGCCTTCGCGAGCGCTGTGATCTTTTCCATTGTTTTTTCCATCGTTCTTCCTCTCCTCTTCCGAAAACTTATTTATACACAATATACGATACCCGATCGCCGGGTGTCGTTACAGTCGATTTATCGATAAGCGTAACACCTTCCGACATGCAGATCACATCATCAGAAAGCATGATCGCCATACCTTCTTCACAGATCACAACTTTCTTTCCGCCGAGTTCATTCAGCTCATCGCCCGTCAGGGCTTTTCCTGTTTCGGAAGGAGAAAAAAGCGGCACATCAAACCGATAGCCGTCCTGCTTTGCGGAATCTACCGTTCCCATATAGAATTCTTTTGCTTCAAATACGCCGTAATCAGCCGCCGTCGCGAATTCCAATTCGATAGTCGCACGCTCTTTGGAAACGGATACGGAATCAATGCTCACTGCATCCTTATGTGCTCTGTTGTAGTCCTCAACTTCGCTCTTAACAAAGGTCTCCAGAGAATCCTTATCATAGTAATCTTCTTTAAATGCGCCCTCAACATGGCAGAAGACGGAGCCGTCTTTTTTGACTTCTATGACGGATGCATCCGTATCGTCGCTCGGTATCAGGGGCAGAGATCTGCCGCAACCCATAAGGATCAAGGCTGTTACAATGCAGGAAAAAATGATGGATCGTTTCATGGGAACCCTCGTTTCATTGCATATCGCTTGTTAACTAACTTTTTCATTATATCCGAGAAAAACTCGATTTTCAACACAATTTGTCCAGAACATCAAGGCTTTTAAGGGGTCTGTCAATCACACGACGTCGCACCCTGTCAGCCGCATCGGACAATTCATCCAAAACGGCATCCGTCACCTTAAACGTATAGAGCTTTTCAGGCGGTGTCCGCACGATAAAAGAAACGGCATAAGCCGTATCTTCCGAAATACTCGTCATGAGTGACTCCGCAAACTCGCCCGCAATGCTCATCGCTTTGATCTCAAAAACCGCACGCACAAGCCTATTGGAAAAAGCCTCATGCATCAGGGCACGAAGCGATTGGTAACAAAGCTTCAGAAGCTCCGCATCATCGTCGTTCTCACGTGCGTAATAATCCGCGATCTCGAGAAAATATAGACCATAATAAGCGCCCTCGTAATCGCTTCGGAGCCCCTCGAAATAGTTGATCACTTACGCATCCGAGATGCTGTACGAATTGCGCCCCGGAAACAACTTAAACGTTGCGAACGTAAATGGGTTCGCAACGGCGGAAAAACTGCCGTTCTGACGTCTCGCGCCCCTTGCAAAGGCCGAGATCTTGCCCTTTTCTTTTGTCAGGATCGTCACACTCTTATCGTACTCACCCACCGGGATCGTCTTTATGACCATACCGGTCACCATGATAAAATCCTGCATGATGCAAGCTACTCCTTCAAGTCTTCCTGCCTGTAGCCAAAATTCTTCAGCATAAAATCGCTGTCGCGCCAGTCTTTCTTAACCTTAACCCAAAGCTGCAGATTTGCCTTGCATTCGATCAAATCTTCGATATCACGTCTAGCCATGGAGCCGATCTTTTTGAGCATTGCGCCTTGCTTGCCGATAATGATGCCTTTGTGAGAATCCTTTTCACAAAAGATCGTCGCCTCAATGTCCGCGATGTTCTTCCGGTATTTCATACTCTCGATCGAAACCGCAATGCCGTGCGGGATCTCTTCGTTTAAACACTTCAGTGCCTTCTCTCGGATAAGCTCCGCAACGATCTGCCGTTCCGGCTGGTCTGTTACCGTATCCTCATCGTAAAACGCAGGACCGTACGGCAGGTACTTCGTGATGCATTCAATCAGCGTATCGATGTTATCGCCCTTCAGCGCAGAGACCGGCACGATCTCCGCAAAATCCATCTCTTTGCGATATGTATCCATAAACAGAAGGATCTCGTCGCGTTTAACCGTATCAACCTTGTTGATCACGAGGATAACCGGTGTATTTGCCGTTTTCAAAAGCTCTATGATCTGCTTCTCGCCCGCCCCGATAAATGTTGTCGGCTCTACAAGCCAAAGAACCACATCCGCATCATTTACCGTATGCTTCGCTACGCCGACCATGTAGTCGCCGAGTTTGTTTTTTGCCTTATGGATGCCGGGCGTATCAAGGAACACGATCTGACAGTCATCCGATGTATAAACCGTCTGGATCCTGTTACGGGTGGTCTGCGGTTTATTGGATGTAATCGCGATCTTCTGCCCGATAATCCGGTTCATTAATGTCGATTTGCCGACATTCGGACGCCCGATGATCGTGGCAAATCCGGATTTAAAATTCATTTTTCCCTGTTCACTCATTGGACTTTTGTCCCTCGTTTGTGTCTGCATTTACGGGTGGAACGTCACCACGAAGTGCAGGCTCTTCCGCCGTCATCTTCGCTTCCTTTTTCAGCCTGCGGCGTTCTTTCCGGCCGGCCATTTTCACACGAAGCCCTTTGGTGCAGCGATAGATCGCAAATATGATCAGGCCCAGGATCGCAAGAAGAATCAGCCGATAGATGAGCACGGGCAGATTGACGATGAACCAGATGCCCAGCTCTTTTGCGTCATCAAGCGTATCACGAAAATTCAGAGAAAACTCTTCGCAGATGCGTTCCCAGGTGGTCAGCTCTCTTTTTTCCGTAATGATCTCCACCTCGTCGATCGAGATCGTCACGGTGCTGTATGTCACCTCATTATCGATCGTGCGAAGTTGCGATTCCAGGCTCTCGATCTCATAGCGGATCTGCGTGAGGCGATCCTCGATCGTAATAATGTCTGTCATATCCTCCGCAGACTGCATGAGTTCCAAAAGGCGCTCACGCTCAGCAAGAAGCGACTTTTTGTGCGCATCCATATCCACATATGTAAGCGTCACGTCTCGCACGGATTCATTCCGGTAAGTGATACTTGCACTCTGCTCTATATCGCTGACGAATGTATCCAACTTCTCAGCAGGGATACGTGCTGTCAGATTCGCATGGCGAAGGCCGTGTCCTTTCTGCCCGGATACGGAGAGATTCTCTGCATAGCCGCCAAGCATCTTGATATCCGCCTGCACCTTATCCATCACCGTATCGAATTCCTTGGTCTCGATGGTCAGATCCATGTCACGGATCAGCTTGGCGCCCGTCTTCTTTGCATCTTCATTTACGCTCGGCGCAGAACTGCCCTCGCTGCCCGTAGAAGCGCTCACCCCGTTATCCGCAAAGTCCGCCATGTCTTCCGTGGCAAATGCCGCTGTCGCCTTGGCGCTTTCCATCGGCATTTCAGGTGCATAAGCCTCCTCTGCCGCTTCATACGACGCACTGTCATAGTTTCCGCCGCAGCCCGTCAAAATCATACAAACCGTTGCGATCAAAGCGACCGCAGTCAGCCATTTTTTTATCATCAGTAATAACCTCCGTTAATTCGAATATAATGGAGCGATCGATCCAAAGAGCGATTTGTTCTCCTTAATGCGTGCATCGTTTCCGACCACGCACAGACATTCATCGGACATAAATGCTTCCATGTACGGTGCAAGCGACCGGATCGTCTCCGGCGTCGCATCCAGCATCGCATCGCGGTTCTTTTGCAGCATCGCTTCATCCACGTCCGTCATATAAGCAGACAAGGAGCGAATCCCTTTACCCGAAGGCGTCAGGGGCTGATCGGTCTCGCTGAACGCACCAATGATATATTTCGTCATGCCGCGTTCATCCGCATCGAAATCCTTCACGAATGAAGCAGCACCTTTGTAGACATCGATCGTTTTTTCGAGATTCGGATCGCGGTACGATACAAAATAGCAGTCGCCATACGGCGAAAAATTGCACATGCAGCCGTATGCGCCGCCCTTTACGCGGACATTGGTCCACAGATAGTCATAACCCATGATGATGCGAAGCACGCGAAGCGCACCGTGATAATCAAGACCTTTGTTTCTGAAGTTGCCCGCTCTGCAGACATACTGTACCTGCGACGAAGAGGTAAAGCCTTCGTTCTTTTTGGAAAGCGCCGGAACAAATCTGCCCTCTTCTACCGGTTCAGAGAAAAGTCCCTGCTTAAAATCGCGTATACAAGCGTAATACGATGCATCATCCTTTTCATCAGCCGTCACATCAACGAACAGATTCTCTGCGCGGAAGATCACATGCGAAAGCTTCGTAAGTGCATCCATCACTTCATCCGCGCGCTGATCGAATTCTCTGTCGAGCTCTTCCATAAAGCGGAACTGACGAAGCCCCAAAAGTGCTTCGCTGTAAGCATCGGGAAGCGAATAGTATGATTTGGCGCGAAGGACAGCCACCGAGTGCCCCGCACTCATATAACCGGCCTTGATTAGTGAAATCTTTTCGGAAAGGATCTCACGAAGACGCTTTCTGTCATGAAGCCCCGTATGGCACAGAATCTCCTTCATAAAGGAAAATGCACGCGGCAGCTTGTCATGCAGCGTCTTTACACGCACGGTATAGTAAAGCCTCGGATCGCCGAGATCACGAACAGACTGGTATACGGATGTATCCATCGTAATACCGCCCGTCTCAATATTGATCTCGTTAAAGAGATCACCGTATGCATAGTGCTCCGTATCCATCATACCGAGCGTCGCGCGAAGAAGCCCGATATACGGGAACAGATCCTCGGGCACTTTGGTCATATCAAAAAGCAGCGTTACATAGTCGATGCCGTTCGTATAGATATCGTGAAAAAGGACATTTGTCCCGCCGTCTGCCGTCATTCTGTTTTGGAAAGGATAGGCTTCTCTTCGAAGATCCTTTCTTGTAAGAACCGGAATCTTGGCAAGGTCTTCAGGCGAATCTTCCGATTCCTGAAAAACGGTAAGCGCTTTCGCCGTATCGATTACGCTTTGGATCTCGTCTTCCGTCATCGACGCCTTCTTTTTGGAAAGCGCCTCTTTCAATGCCTGTTCCTTTTTGCCGGCAAGCCCTTTTTCCGGTTGCAATGTAATGACACTGCCGTGCGGATTGGAAAGGAGGTATTTGGTGATCAGCTCCTCAAAATATCCGCTCTCCGCTTTCTTTCGAAGCGAACCAAACGTATCGTTTGCTTCAATATGGATAAACGGCAAACTTTCATCATAAAGCCAGCTGTCCAGAATCTGCAGCCCATACATAAGCCCCTTCGGATAGGAACCGAAGTCCGCTTCACGATATTTAAACTCATAGTAATTGATCGCAGCCAGGATCGCTTTCCGGTCAATACCGTCCTTTGCGAGACCACGAAGCGTCTCTTCCAAAAGATCCACGAATGCTTCCTTTTGATCCGGATCAGTATTCTTGGCAACCATGGAAAAATACGGCTGCTTGATACCATTGTCGTAAACGCTGTAAATCTCAGTGCCAATGCCCGCATCCGTTAGCGCACGCTTGACCGGCGCACCGGGGATCGAACAGAGCGCATAGTCAAGCACCTGGAAAGCCACATAAAGCTCCCTGTCCAGACTTGTTGCGATCACTTTGTTATATGCAAGATAGGTCTTTCCTTCCGCCGTCTCCTCTTCCGTCACCGGATACGCCTTCACAATCTCCCGCACCTTATCAAAAGGCTCCTGCGTAGAGATCGACGAATCGATCGTAATCGCATCGTAGTGTGAGAGGTACTGCTCATCAAGCCAGTTCAGGCGCTCTTCCATGTCTGCGTTGCCATAAAGATAAATATAAGCATTGGACGGGTGGTAGTAGCGCGCATGAAAATCGAGAAAATCGCGATACGTCAGTTCCGGGATATGATCCGGGTCCCCGCCGGACTCCACGCCGTAAGGCGAATCCGGAAAAAGCGATGCGTAGATCTCGCGATCCAGCACATCGTCAGGCGAAGAATACACGCCTTTCATCTCATTATAAACAACACCGTTCAGTGTAAGCTCACCTTCCGGGCTCTCCAGCTCGTAGTGCCAGCCCTCCTGACGGAAGATATTCTCTTCATGATAAATGTTGGGATGAAAGACCGCATCCAGATAGACATCCATCAGGTTTTTAAAATCCTTGTCATTGCAGCTGGCAACGGGATATACAGTCTTGTCCGGATATGTCATCGCATTCAGAAACGTATTAAGAGAACCCTTTGCAAGCTCTACGAACGGGTCTTTACAAGGGAAACGCTCGGATCCGCAAAGAACGGAATGCTCCAGAATATGCGCCACACCAGTCGAATCCGTTGGCGGCGTCCGAAAGCCGATATAAAACACCTTGTTATCATCATCATTGGACAAGAGCACAACCTTGGCTCCTGTCTTCTTATGACGAAGGAGCATCCCTTCCGACTTCAGGTCGCGGATCTCCTGTTTTTTGATCATTTCATATGCTTTGCAGTTTTGTATATTCATGATTCCAAATCCTCAATTTTATAGCCTGATAGAAGCATCGCTTCTTTGATCTCTTCTTCACTCATACCGCTTTCTGCGGCAAGTTCTGCGACTGTCACCTTCCGAAGGAGAGCCTCCGACAACTCTTTTGCCGCATCCGCAACTTTATTGACCTTATCAGCCACCTTACCGGCCTTTTGTGCGGACTCTCCGTTTTCTGAGATGATCCGCTCCATCGCGTCCATGATCATCTTTCCGAGGAACCCTTCCACCTCTTCGCTCTTCTCCACACAGTCAAGCATCTCACAGCCAATGGCAAGCGCAACATTACCTTCACCGACAAGATCTTCTACGGGAACACCTTGCCCTGCGTACAATTTGGACAGATCCGCAACATACGGTAAAAAGAGCGTCAGCAGATCTTTCTTTGCGGACATATCGCCTGCCAGTGCAGAAATGATGATGCCATCCCGCATCCTCTCGTCGATCCGGATCGCTTCAAGCTCAGCAAGATACGTCCCCAGATAATCGATATCGTCCGTATCAAGGAGCGCATCAGGATCCGCCTCTCCGCCAACCGAGATCCTGCTTTTTTCAAGGTAGTCTTTGATCATCGCAAGCTGCTCGTCATTTAGAGAAAGTGCGGCAAACGCCTCCCTGATCCGTTCTTCCGATATGACATTACCGGCCGCTTTTGCTTCCTTTGTGATATCGGCCAGTATTTTAGCAAAAAGCTGTTCGTTCTGTTCCATCGTATCTCCCGTCATTTCACATGTTCATGCGTAAAAAGATGATCCTGGCAGTACTCGTAATTGCCGTTACATTTGGAGCAAAAACGGAATGAAAGATCCCCATCCAGTTCCGTACGTCCACAGATTGCACATTTGTGGCGCGTAATGCCCTGCGGCTTACTCTCTCTCCTATACTCCATCCGTCTTTTGATCTGCTTGGGCCGAAGATGCGTCATGTTATGGCTTAACAGGAAGAACAGGAGCACATTCAAAAGCGATGCCCCAATGATGATCTTCATGACAATGCCCGATGCAAAGAACTGATATGCAAGAAGTGCACCGTATACAACCCCCATTACCTTCATCTTGATCGGCAGGATGAAGAAAAGGAGCACGGACGATTCCGGGAAAGTCATCGCAAAAGCAAGGAAGATTGACATATTTACATAGTAGGTCGAAAAATAAATGCCGATCTGATCAAGTAAGAGCGGTGCGCCGACCAGTGCAATCTCTTCCGGATATGCCACGTAAAAGTAAGCCAAAACGCCAAAACTTCCCAGCACGGTAAAGAACATGCCGCAAAACAAAAACAGGTTATAACGGAATGTCCCCCAGGTACGCTCAAGCGTCGTACCGATCGAATAATAGAAATACAGCATGATCAGCGTCAGAAGATCAAATCGTTCAGGCGGCACCAAGATCCATGTAAAGATACGCCAGACCTGCCCCTGCAGAATCTTCGCGGGATTCAACCACAAATACTGTAAGAATTCCGAATTGACCATGCCGATCGCATAACCGAATGCATAACAGATCAATAGATACAGTGATATATTCTGAATGGCAAATCTGCCAAAATGTCTTTCAAGCCTGTCCATGAATCGCATAAACTTATTCCCTTTCGTCGCAAAATGCCTCACGCAGATGCGCATAATTCATTTCATTTTATCATCGCCCCAAATAAAAGTAAATGACCGACGCTTTTGCCCTATTTTTTACCAAATATTAATTTGCCTATGATCCGGTCGTCTCTTATAATTATAGGGATTTAGGATGCCCGACCGGGCGATATGGTAAAGGAATGTACTGACATGGAGCAAAAACGCGCTTTTCTCGGGATCGACATCGGTTCCACAACCGTGAAGATTGCCGTTTTGGATGAACAGAACAGAATTCTATTTTCGGACTACGAAAGACACTTTGCAAATATCAGAAAGACGCTTCTCTCCCTTCTTACGAAGGCACAGGAACAGCTCGGTGAATGCACGCTCTATCCCATGATCACGGGCTCGGGCGGTCTGACACTGGCTAACCACTTGAAGATACCGTTTGTGCAGGAAGTCATCGCAGTTGCAACATCTCTGGAGACATTTGCGCCGAAAACGGATGTCGCGATCGAGCTTGGCGGTGAAGATGCCAAGATCATCTACTTCGAGAACGGCAACGTCGAACAGCGTATGAACGGCATTTGCGCCGGCGGCACAGGTTCCTTTATTGACCAGATGGCATCCCTTTTGCAGACAGATGCATCCGGTCTGAATGAATTTGCAAAAAAATATCATTCTCTCTATACGATCGCAGCACGTTGCGGCGTTTTTGCAAAATCCGATATCCAGCCGCTTATCAACGACGGTGCGACCAAAGAAGATCTCTCTGCTTCGATCTTCCAGGCCGTTGTGAACCAGACGATCAGCGGTCTTGCATGTGGCAAGCCGATCCGCGGGCATGTTGCGTTTTTAGGCGGCCCGCTCCATTTTCTCTCAGAACTCAAGGCGGCATTCATCCGCACGTTAAAGCTGGATGACGAGCATGTGATCGATGTAGACAATTCGCATCTTTTTGCCGCGATCGGTTCGGCAATGAGCCACGAAGATGTTCACTATACAATGACCGAGATGGTCGAAAAGCTTTCCGAAAAGATCAAGATGGAATTTGAAGTAGAACGTCTTGAACCGCTTTTCTCCACGGAAGAGGAGTATCTTCGCTTCCGGACACGTCATGCGCAGCACACGGTTCCGGCATCGCCGCTTTCCGAATACCACGGCAATGCATACCTGGGCATCGATGCGGGATCAACAACGACCAAAATCGCGCTCGTCGGCGAAGACGGCGCGCTCCTTCACTCGTTTTATTCCAATAACAACGGCAGTCCCTTAAAGACTGCGATCACAGCATTAAAAGAGATCTATGAAAAGCTTCCTTCGGACGTAAAGATCGTGCGTTCCTGCTCGACAGGCTACGGCGAAGCGCTGATGAAGGCGGCGTTTCTTTTAGACGACGGCGAAGTGGAGACCGTCTCCCACTACCACGCTGCCGCCTATTTCAATCCATCCGTTGACTGCATCCTCGATATCGGCGGTCAGGACATGAAGTGCATCAAGATCAAGAACAACACGGTCGACAGCGTACTTTTGAACGAAGCATGCTCCTCCGGCTGCGGCTCATTCATTGAGACATTCGCAAAATCCTTAAACTACAGCGTGCAGAATTTTGCCCGTGAGGCGCTTTATGCAAAGCATCCGATCGACCTCGGTACGAGATGCACGGTCTTTATGAATTCCAAAGTAAAGCAGGCACAGAAGGAAGGCGCATCGGTCGCGGATATCTCCGCAGGACTTGCCTATTCCGTCATCAAGAATGCGCTGTTTAAAGTCATTAAGGTATCCGATGCGACGGAGCTCGGGCGTGAGATTGTCGTGCAGGGCGGGACATTTTACAACGATGCCGTACTGCGCTCTTTCGAGAAAATTGCAGGCTGCGAGGCGATCAGACCGGATATTGCCGGTATCATGGGCGCATTTGGCGCAGCACTGATCGCACGTGAACGTTTTTGTGAAGATCCCTCTTACAAGACCACGATGCTGGATTACAAGCAAATCCTGGAGCTGACATTCGAGACCAAGATGGCAAAATGCGGCGGCTGTACCAACAACTGCCGTCTGACGATCAACGAATTCTCCGACGGGAGACGCTACATCTCCGGCAACCGCTGCGAACGCGGCATCGGTCAGAAGAAGAACGAAAACAATGTGCCGAATCTGTTCGAATATAAGCTGAAGCGTATTTTTGACTACGAACCGCTTCCGGAAGAAGCCGCGCCCCGCGGCACGGTCGGAATTCCGCGTGTCCTGAACATGTATGAGAACTACCCGTTCTGGTACGCCTTCTTTACAAAACTCGGTTACCGTGTTGTTTTATCACCTGTATCCAGCAGGAAGATCTATGAGCTTGGTATCGAATCGATCCCGAGCGAGTCGGAATGCTATCCGGCCAAGCTTGCGCATGGTCACGTGACATGGCTGATCAGGGAAGGCATAAAGTTCATCTTCTATCCGGCAGTGTTCTATGAACGTGACGAATTTAAAGCTGCCAATAACCATTACAACTGCCCGATCGTTACTTCCTATTCGGAGAACATTAAGAACAATGTAGATGAGATCGGTCAGGGCGGCATTGATTTTCGCAATCCGTTCCTGTCCTTCAGAAGCAAGGATACGATCCTCTTAGGTCTTGGAGAGTGCTTTAAGGATATCCCACAAAAGGAATTAAAGGAAGCAGTCCGCGCAGGATGGGATGAGCTCTCCAGAGCACGAGAAGATATGAAGAAAAAGGGCGAGGAAACACTTGCCTACTTAAAACAGACCGGCAAGCACGGTATCGTTCTGGCGGGTCGTCCATATCATATCGACCCCGAGATCAATCACGGCATCCCCGAGCTGATCAGCGGTTATGATATTGCGGTACTGACGGAAGATTCCGTCTCCCATCTTGTAAAGCCCGAGCGTCCACTCATCGTATCAGACCAGTGGATGTATCACTCGAGGCTCTACGCCGCCGCGAGCTATGTTCGAAGCGTCGATAACCTCGACCTCATCCAGCTTAACTCGTTCGGATGCGGGCTTGACGCCGTAACGACCGATCAGGTCAATGATATCTTATCCGGCTCCGATAAGATCTATACATGCTTAAAGATCGATGAGGTTAATAACCTTGGCGCCGCAAGGATCCGCGTTCGTTCACTTCTCTCCGCCCTTCGCGTCAAAGAGAAGCAGGGACTTAAGCGTGAGATCCGTCCGGTTTCGATCAACAAGGTCTCCTTCACCGAGGAGATGCGTAAAGACTATACGATCCTTTGCCCGCAGATGTCACCGATCCATTTCGATGTATTGGAGCCTGCACTGAATGCCTGCGGCTATCACCTTGAAGTCCTGCCGACAGACAACAGAAGCGCGGTTAACACGGGACTGAAATATGTCAATAACGATGCGTGCTACCCGTCCCTGATCGTCGTCGGGCAGATCATGGATGCACTTTTATCCGGTAAGTACGATCTGAAAAAGACTGCAGTCATCATGTCACAGACAGGTGGCGGGTGCCGCGCGACCAACTATATCGGCTTTATCAGACGCGCACTGGAAAAAGCCGGCATGGCGCACATTCCCGTCATCTCCTTAAATCTTGGCGGCATTGAGAGCAATCCCGGCTTCAAGATTGATCTGAAAATGATGAAGCGCGTTGCATGCGGCGCCGTTTTCGGCGATATCTTCATGCGCTGCGTCTACAGAATGCGTCCTTATGAATTGGAAAAAGGAAGCGTCGATGAAGTCCACCGAAAATGGCTGCGGGTCGCGACAGATTTTCTCACGGCAAAGCATGTCAGCCTCTTGAAGTTCAGAAGGCTCTGCCGAGACATGATCCGTGATTTCGATCGTATCCCGATCAGCGAGGAGCGCAAACCCCGCGTCGGTATTGTCGGTGAAATCCTTGTCAAATTCCTGCCGGCCGCAAACAATCATCTGGCAGAACTGTTGGAAGCCGAAGGTGCAGAGCCGGTCGTTCCGGATCTATTGGACTTCATGCTCTACTGTTTCTATAACCAGATCTACAAAGCGAAGCACTTGGGGACAAGCGTTCGTGCGGCAAGAAACTCAGCTCTTGGTATCCGTGCACTAATGTTCCTTCGCGGAGGCGCTACAAAGGCATTCCGTAAGAGTGTGCATTTTGACCCGCCACCCTTTATTCGTGACCTCGTGCGTTATGCGATGCCGATCGTTTCGATCGGTAACCAGACAGGGGAAGGCTGGTTTTTAACCGGTGAGATGCTTGAACTCATTCATATGGGTACCGAAAATATCGTCTGCACGCAGCCGTTTGGATGTCTCCCGAACCACGTGGTCGGAAAAGGAGTCATTAAAGAGATCCGCAAGCACTTTCCTACCGCTAATATCGTTGCGATCGATTACGATCCCGGGGCAAGTGAAGTCAACCAGCTCAACCGAATCAAGCTCATGTTATCGACAGCTCGTAAAAATGCGACAAAGAAATAGCACAAAAGTTAATTTTTAGACTTATTTTGGAGTTTTAATAACTTTATTTTTCATTATCGTTATGGTAACATAAACTATAGGTGCACTATTCATATTGTGCATAAACGAATTTCATACGAAAAGGAGAATTGAAACCATGGCAAATGAAACCATCCCCCAAATGGATAATAAAGTCAGGTCGACGTCCTCTATCGGCTTTAAAGTCGTTATGTTGTCGGTCTTGTCTCTTATTGTCGCTTCTGTAGCCCTTCTGGTTACCTCCATCACGGTCAGCAAGAGCGCGATCATGAACAATACACAGAACAGCATTCTGAGTCTGACCAAATCCTACGGCACAAGCCTCAACACGGTTTTACGTGACACCGGAGAACTTGTTGAAGGCCACTATTCCGCATTCCTTTCCGATGCAAAGATCGAAGGTCTGCCGAGTTCCTATGCATATGCCGTAGACAGCACCGGCACAATGGTTTACCATCCGACTGCAGACAAGATCGGCAAGCCGGTTGAAAACGAAGTCGTAAAAGGTCTGGTTGCAAAACTGGCCGCAGGTCAGAAACCTGCTCCGGAAACCGTTCGTTACCTCTACAAAGGCGCATACAAATATGCCGGGTATTTCATTCTCGATAACAACACGATCCTTGTTGTTACAGCAGATGAAGACGAAGTATTGGCCGATATCAACAATACACGTAACTTCCTGCTTCTCATTGCGATCGTCATCATCGTTGTCTGCAGTATCGTTGCATACATTGTCGGCAGCCGCATCTCCAAGATGATCAAGAGGCTTGCCAATATCGTTATACAGACAGCACGCTTTGACTTCTCACACAATCCGGATGCACTTGTCCTTCTGAAGAGACATGATGAATGCGGTATGATCGCAAGAGCGATCGGCAACATGCGTAAATCACTCCGTGGCATGGTCAAAGATATCGATTCCGTATCCAAAGAAGTATCGCACAATGTAAGCGATCTGACCGATATCTCCAGCAGGATCAATAGCGTATGTACGGACAACTCCGCTACTACCGAAGAGCTTGCTGCAGGCATGCAGGAGACAAGCGCAACCGTTGAGACAATTAACAGCAATATCGGCAACATGCAGAATGCAGCTGCAGATATTAAAGAACTCTCCGTTAAGGGTGAAAAGCTTGCAAAAGAGATCATGAGCCGTGCACAGTCCCTTAAGACGACAACGCAGGATGCAAGCGATCGCACCACTTCGATGTACAAGGATGTTAAGGAAAAAACAGACAACGCCATCGAAGATTCCAAAGCCGTTAACAAGATCAACGAACTTACCGAAGCGATCATGGCAATCTCCTCTCAGACCAGTCTTCTTGCTCTGAATGCTAGTATCGAGGCTGCAAGAGCAGGTGAAGCAGGTAAGGGCTTCGCTGTCGTTGCAACAGAGATCGGCAACCTGGCTAGCCAGACATCCCAGACGGTTGGCGATATCAACAGCATCGTTAAGGAAGTTAACACCGCTGTTGCAGAGATGACCAAGAGCCTTGAAGAGACGACCGATTTCCTCGAGAATATCGTTATCAAAGATTACGCACAGTTCATGGATGTCAGCGTACAGTACAACAGCGATGCTGATACCTTCCAGCAGAGCATGCAGACGATCGAATCTGAGGTTGCAGAGCTGACAGATACGATCAATGTAATCGCAGAAGCTTTGAACGGCATTACTTCCACTGTTGGTGAATCTACGATTGGTGTAACCGATATCGCAGAGAAGACAACGGATGTTGTATCCGAGACAGTTCAGAACAACGAGCTTGTAAACGATACACACGAGCACGTAAAGAAACTGGAAGCAATTACAGAGCAGTTCATCTTGGAATAATTCATAACATGAATCGTTCAGAAACCCCGCTTACTTTGTAAGCGGGGTTTTTTATATCCTGATGCAATAAAAGACCCCCTGCATTTGCAAGGGGTCTCGTTACTACCGGGAAACTAATTCACTACAGTTTTCTTTTTTGCCATAAGGTACTGGAATACACAAATTGCTAAAACAACTGCAAGGCCGATACCGTCTGTTAAGGTACCGGGCACCATCATGCCAAGACCGCCCGCTATAAGCGCGATACGGAAGATAACAGGGAGCTTGGCGAACAGATAGCCGTTAAGCGATGCAGCGATGCCAAATAAGCCGATCAGCGCGCTTAAAGAGATCTGTAACACGCTCACCCAGGTAACGTCACCCTCCAAAATCATTGCAGGACTGTATGCAAAGATATAAGGCACGATAAACGCAGCGATCGCAAGCTTTGTTGCATTGATACCTGTCTTCATCGGATTGCTCTTCGCGATCGCAGATCCCGCATAGGCTGCCAGCGCAACCGGCGGTGTGATATCTGCTACGATACCGAAGTAGAATACGAAAAAGTGTGCTGCCACCGCAGGAAAGCCGAGCTCTACAAGGATCGGTGCACACGTGGAAGCCATGATGCAGTAGTTCGCGGTCGTCGGAACCCCCATACCGAGAATGATACAGCAGATCATCGTCAGCATCAGACCGATAATGGTCGCATCACCCGCAACCGAAACGATCGCATTGATCATCGTGGATGCAAGACCTGTTACGGTGATACATCCTGCGATCATGCCGGCCATTGCACATGCAATAGCTACCGTAATCGCGCCCTTGGAACCGGCTACAAGCGATTCCCAGGCGGATGAAAGCGCCTGCTTCACGCAGCGCGATGTGACCGCTCCCGCACTCTCCTCTTTCTTTGCGATCAGCGAATTGATCAGGTTATTGATAAATCCGACAGCAAATGCCGCAACGATCGAGATCGCCGCGGACGATGCCATCGTCTTGGTTCCTGTTGATACCAGCCATACCAGAAGGATCAGCGGGAAGATCAGATAACA
>JAIKWO010000018.1 GCA_024684675.1 Lachnospiraceae bacterium | reverse complement strand
ATCTCATCCGTTGTCTCCGCCCGCGCACTCTTCGTTGAAAGTGCGGAAAGAAATGCCGCATTCTGCGTCGGTGTTGTCTCTCCGTTCATGATCTCATTCATGACGGTGTATGCTTCCTTATAGCTTAAATCCTCTTTGTTTACGATCTTTACAATTGCTTCTTTGATCATCTTCGTTTCCCCCGTTTTAATTTATATGGATAAAATTCTTCAAGATCTGTCTGCCGTCCGGTGTCATGATCGATTCCGGATGAAATTGCAGTCCGTAGATCGAATAGTCTCTGTGCTGCACCGCCATGACTTCGTCGTCATCGGTCATCGCGGTCACGATCAATTCTTCCGGGATCGTCTTCGGATCCACCGCAAGTGAATGATACCTCGCCACCTTGATCTTATCCGGCAGCCCTGCAAACAACGGGCAGTCAAAGGAAGCGATCACCTTGGACTGCTTACCGTGCATCAGTTTTTTTGCGTAGGTGACAGTCGCGTCATATGCCATACAGATCGCCTGATGCCCCAGACACACGCCAAGCGTCGGAACTTCTTTTGCGACAGTCCGTGCCACCTCCACGATCACACCCGCATCTTCCGGCCTTCCGGGACCGGGTGATAAGATGATCCGATCCGGTTTTAAAGCCCTGATCTCATCGATTGTCATCTCATCATTTCGTATAACACGAATGTCAGGTTCAATCTCACCGATCATCTGATAGAGATTATAGGAAAAGCTGTCGTAGTTATCGATCAGTAAGATCATCATTCCACCTCCTCTGCCTGCTCAAGTGCCCGAAGGGATGCTCTCGCTTTGCTCAAACACTCCTGATATTCTTTCTTCGGATCGGAATCTGCCACGATCCCGGCGCCGCTTCTGACAAAAACGGTTCCGTTCTTCTGATAGGCGATCCGGATCGCGATGCAGGTGTCCATGTTTCCGGTAAAGTCGATATAACCGACAGCACCGCCATAAATGCCACGCTTATTGTTCTCCAGTTCTCCGATCAGCTGACATGCCCTGATCTTGGGTGCCCCTGACAGCGTTCCTGCAGGAAGTACTGCATTGATCGCATCGATTGCATCATATTCTTCCCTGATGTCACCGCGCACTGTGGAACCGATGTGCATGACATGCGAATATCGCGTGATCTCATGAAGCGTTTCCACGCGAACACTTCCGAACACACTGATCTTACCAAGATCATTGCGTCCAAGGTCCACGAGCATATTGTGCTCGGCAAGTTCCTTTTCGTCGGCCAGGAGCTCAACCTCCAGTGCCTTGTCCTCTTCGTCTGTTGCACCGCGTTTTCTCGTGCCTGCAAGCGGGAAGGTATGTAGCACGCCGTCTTCCAGCTTCACAAGTGTCTCAGGAGATGCACCCGCAACTTCCACATCGGTGCCCGCAAAGTAGAACATGTACGGCGAAGGATTGATGGTTCGAAGCATACGATAGGTATTGAACAGACTTCCCTCAAACGGTGCGGATAAGCGGTTGGAAAGCACGATCTGGAATATATCGCCTTCCTTAATGTGCTCTTTTGCCTTTTCCACCATTGCGCAGTATTCTTCCTCCGAAAAAAGTGCCGTCACGTCACCCAAAAGGCGTCCGGGCTTCTCTGCATACTTTTCTCCGTAATATAGAAGTGCACGGATCTCACGAAGCTCCGCTTCCGCACGACGATAATTGCCTTCCGGATCGTTCAAGCGAATGTTTACGATCAGGATGATCTTCTGCTTCACGTTGTCGAATGCGATCACCTTATCAAACAGCATCAGATCAAGATCCTGAAATGCGTCGGTATCTTCCACCTTGCATCTTGCGCTCGGCTCACAATAGCCGAAGTAATCGAAGGAAAAATAGCCGACCAGGCCGCCTGTAAAGGGCGGAAGATTTTCAAACCGCGGACTTCTGTATCTTGCGAGGATATCGCGCAGAACACCGGACGGATCATCCGTCTCGATCTTCTTGCCGCTGTATTCCATCACGCCGTCCTTACAGGTGATCGCCATACGCGGGTTATAACCAAGGAATGTGTAGCGCCCCCATGTCTCATCTGCCTGCGCTGATTCCAGCATATAGCAATGCTGCGATACCGCTTTCAGCTTGCGCATTACTTCGATCGGCGTGATAAAATCGGACAGAATCTCGCAGCTGACGGGAATCACATCATATTTTCCCTGCGCTTTCAACTCTTTGATCGTTTCCAGACTCGGTGTGATCTTCATGTTCTCTCTCCCTTTCCTCAAAAGAATCTGCCCGGAGAGCGTTGTATATGCAATAAAAAACGCCCCTAGCAGATAGATAGTATCTGCTAAGGACGAATGAATAATCGTGTGATCATCCGCGGTGCCACCTTGCATTCATAGATGAACTATGCGCTCTTTCCGGGATACCAACATATCCCTGACTACTAACGGGAGTCTTCCGTTGCAGAATACTCTGCGCCGTAATGACGCATTTGACTGCACCCTCCGCGGTCCATTTGAATATGTGTTTCTTACCCGTTCTCAGCTAGCTGGGCTCTCTGTAAAGGCATCATAGACGTTATCTCCGCTTCATCGGTTTAAAGTATTAAGTTGTTTGCATCATACTATGTTATATATAGCCTTGTCAACTATTTTTTCAGAAAAAATCTTCTGATCCCCAATCGTGAGCGTCAGCACGTTCAGGCCAAGCATATTTCGATACTCGACGGAATCGGCAATACTGTAGACCATGCGGATCCCGATATTGCTGAGGCTTTGATCCCCGGAAGTAATCTTTGCCAGTTCGGATGGATCGAATGCGATGCAGTCATCCTTGATCCGAAGTGTAATGCCGCCGTCTTTAAAGAAGACCGTCGTGCTTAAATAATGCTTCTTCGAATCATGGCCAAAACCGTGCTGAATCACATTCGCCGTCATCTCCTCGAGGCAAAGCGCTGCGTAGTAGGCATGTCTGCCGTCCATTCCATTGCGCTTGCAGAAGCTTTGTGTCTCTTCCGACGCCTCCGTCACTTCCGCAAGATCATGTATCTCGCGATCGAGCAGGCAATCTGCCGGAATACCGTAATCAGGCTTTATGAACATGACTTCGTCTACCGTTCTCGGCAGCCGCTTCCAATACAGGAGATTGTAAAGCGGTCCCATCAGGATCGTCAGAATAATCCCGATCGGATTTGCAAGCCATATGCCCATGACGCCAAAAAGCGGTGCCAGGATCAGCGACGGAATCACCATCGCTAAGAAGCCGTCAAACACGGAAATGAAGTTTACATAAAGTCTATGATCGAGTGCCTGCAGGTAATTCGTGATCACCTGACAGATGAGGATCAGTGGGATACAAAGCGACATGATGATCATCAACTGATTGGTGATCCCATATACTTCGGTTCCCGTATCAGGGAAAAAGAACGATGTGATCAGCGGCGATGCCAAAGCTGCGATCCCGGAAACCACAAATGATAACAGCAAGCCCTTGGTCATAACGATCCGAAGAGCTCTGCGCATCGAGAACTTGTCCTCTTCTCCGGAGAAAACGCTGATCAGCATACGGATCACAGCGCCATTCCCACAGCAATATGCAACGAAAAAGCCATTCACCATGCCATATGCGGCCATCGCAGAAAGGCCGGTCTCACCGGAATATGTAAGAAGAATGCGGTTGATTGCAACATTTCTGAATGCAAGGCAGAAGATCAAAAGCGCACCGGGAAAACCGATCTTGATCATATCGCCAAAATCCGACCAGGCGATCCGACCGATTCCATAGCGAAGCTGCGCCTTTGAAGTAAAATAGTACGGCAGAAGGATTACAAAATAGACGATATTGCTGAGAGTCGTCGCCAAAGCAAGACCCCAAATCCCCATCTGAAAAGCGGAAACAAAAAGATAATCGGATACGACATTGGAAATGATCATTCCGGCAACCCCGGCGTATCCGATCAGGTTCTGCCTCTCAAGCTGCAAAAACGCTGCAAGCTGCTGCGCTAAGAGCATCGGCAGGATACCGATACCATATCCGATAATATACGTGATCAAATCGGCTTCAAGCCGTTCATTTGCGCCAAGGATGGTTGCGATCAGCCCGGGACACAGAACGCTTGCAAGCGTGAGAAAAGCACCAATCAAAAACGTGATCGTCAGGTTGAGGGAAAAAATGCCTTCCGTTTTCTTCAGGTCACCTTTGCCCATGTAACGACCACATAATACTGCAGTACCGCCGAGAAGGACCGAACCGATCGCATTTAAGAGCCAGACCATTCCGCAATACAAACCGATCACGCCGACTGCTTCCGCGCCGATCAGCCGTCCGGCCATTGCACCGTCTACGATCGAATTGATCGACCCCATGGCAAATACCATAATCTGTACAGGTAATAGCGAAAAAAACAACCTCGAGATCATTCCGTTGCCATTCTTCATAACCGCTACCTCCCCTTATGAGGATAGTTTAGCATATTATGATATTCTTTTGTGAAAACAGTTCGGCCCCACTACGCTATGCTCTCAAACAGGAAAAGTCTGCCACCTGCTCGATTACACCAACCAGAGCTTTCAATCCCTCTTCATCCTCCGGAGAAAACCGGTCCTCTTCCGGGCTGTCGATATCCAGAACACCTACGATCCTGCCGCCGCCGTGGATCGGCACAACGATCTCGGAACGCGATGCGCTGTCGCAGGCGATACATTCGCAAGAAGCGGTACATAATCATTCTCCGCTTCCGCAAACGCAGCGGCCTGTTCTTTTATCAATTCATAGTCTGCCATTCAATCGCCCTCTTTTCTTAAGATAACTGCTTGTACATACGATTGCCGATCATC
>JAIKWO010000193.1 GCA_024684675.1 Lachnospiraceae bacterium | reverse complement strand
GATTTTGTGAGTTTAAGGATTTCAATGGACTTCTGATCAGCAGATTTCATGCTTGCATGAAAATCTGGTGATCGAAGGACATCAGAAATTTGATCATCAGTGAGCAAACTTGTTTGCGAACTGTGATCAAATGGAAATCCGTAACGAACTGCACAATTGTACAATCCGTATTAATCCTTTTACAGAACAACGTTAGCTGTTCCTTTTTTACTGCTTTTAGGTTTGTTTCTCTGAATTATTCTCTTAGAATCTTTCAGGGTTGCATTGCTGTTCAATTATCAAGGTTCTGTTCGTCTTTGTCTCAGGCGCAACTCTGATATAGGATCATGCGTTTGCACCCTCGTCAAGGACTTTTCCGCTTTTTCCATCTAAATCAGAAGAAAAAAAGCTCCACTCGTGTTACCACCGTGGACTTTAATGATATCATCACCTGAAAAGGCTTGTCAATAGGCTTTCTATCATCATCCGAAACATTTTTCATGAAACGGAAAATCGGTTTGGCACACACCAAACCGATCTCCCTATTTCATCTAGCTCATACACCTTTTAAAAAAAAGATGATGAATAAGTGTCCCCAAACACAATTATGTTTTATAGCATGCCAAACTATTTATGTCAATACCTTTTTATTGCTTTTTCCTAAATTTTTCATTTTTTTGTAAAAAACAAGAGATTTCAGCGCAAAACAGGGTCTTTTTCCATCTTACATACCGGAAAGAATTGACGAGAATTGAGAAATTAGCGATGCAAGAAAATTATGATCCAAAAGAATCAATACATAAGTAGATCGTTGCAGATCCGCAACGATCATTTCCTGAACAGAGCCAACAACAAACGCAATCAGTGCAATATGCATAATCCAAACTAAGACAACAGCCTCTGCCGCACCAAGAATTCCGCCACACAATTTATTGATGCTTTTTAAAACCGGAATCGAAGAAACAAGTTTCATAGATGAAAGAATAAAATCTACAATTTTATACACCAAAACCGCGACAACTAAACAAACAATCCCAAGCGTCGTACGTGCAGATTCATGATCCATATATCCGCGAACAGCCACGATAAACATGCCAATCGAAAGAAAAGCAAGAAGCATACACACCAGACTGTTCAGTTCTTCCACAAATCCTTTCCGAAATCCTTTTACAAAACCACCTGCCAGAAGAACTGCAATCACTATTAAAGAGATACTCATATTCATTCCTATTTTAATTCTATCGTGTCAATCCCGTCCGGCGTCACAATCACGTAACGATACTTGGCATCAGTCGCAACAAGAAGCTTAACAGGTTTATCAAAACGTCCCTCGTAGTTATTCATTCCGCCAACCGTGTGAACAAGACATTCCTGCTCATTGTACACGATCATTTTATCTTTATTAAACAAAATATCCGTAAATGCCAAGTCAACCGGCACCTGCTCGACTACTTTTCCGTCCGTGTCATACACATCAACCTGATACTTTGCGGCTCCGGAAGTATCATTGTACACAAGAGCCACATATCTATTCCCATAGTAGACACTCTCGATCTCACTGTCCAGAAGTACATCTGCCTTGCTTACCGGAATTTGATCGCCTTCATAGAAGACAAGCCTGTTATCGGCAACTGCAACTGCACGATCATTTCCAATAAAATGAAGAATCGGAACAACAGTATCGGAATAATCATAACTGCTGACGAAATTGTCAACCTTATTCTGTCCAACTTCTCCGAAATTGAAAAATGCCACACTCGTTCGCATGATGCCGCTATCCATATATAGATAAGAGACTCCAACTAGCGTTCCGCTGTTTGAAATCGTTACGGACACAGGGTATCCGCTTTTCTTCATTGTTGTTTTAAAGTACGCGATTGTATTTCCTGATTGGTCAAACAGATAAATCCAAGTCACGTTGCCATCATCAAGCACTGCCGCCACGATTCCTGTCTCCGATACACAGAAATCACGAATCGGCATCTTGGTATCAATCTCGCCGATGATCGCACTGCTGTTCATCAGATAAATTGTCCGTCCATTATAATCACCGATCGCAATCGTCTGCTCACAGGTGTCGATCATGGGATTTTGCATCTCGAACGTTCTGTTCCAGACAGACGTCCCTTCCTTGTCGATGCATTGAGCGCCGTCCTTGGAATAGGTTAAAATGTTCTCGCCAAGTGCAATCGTCTTTGCGTCACTCGCTGCCTCCCAATCAATGTGCGCAACAACATCGTATGCCTTGTACACATGATTTTTCATCTGCACATACACAATCGCAGCGATTGCGACCGCGATCACGAACGCAAGAAAGAAGCGATATATCACTGTCAGGCGATGCTTTAAGATCTTGCGCCCGAGGTCATCTTCTTCCGCATTATTCTCTTTTCGCCGAACAAATTCCAGAATACTTGCCATAGAAGGCTCCTACTGAATTATATTACGCCGAACCGATAGATCGTCTCAGCGCGGTAGTCATTTGTTTCTCCAAAAACAGGAGATGCGAATCCTTCCTGATTGATCGCATTTGGGAAAAACTGTGTCTCCAGACAGAATCCGTGGCGGTCTTCATAGACCGCGCTGCCTTTTCCCGTCTTCTTTCCGATCCAATTACCCGCATAGAACTGCACGCCGGGTAGCGTCGTCAGAACCGTCATCGTGATCCCGCTACGAGGATCAAACGCCCTCGCCGCTTCCTTCAAATCTCCCGTTTGATCACGGATCACGAAATTATGATCATAACCACCCGTCAGTTTCAGCTGTTCATAGTCTTGATCGATCCGCTCACCGATCGGATGCGACACTGTAAAATCCATCACCGTTCCTTTTACAGGAATCAGTCTCCCGGTCGGGATCCCGCCGGCACGAATCTCCGTAAATGCGTCTGCTTGAATCACGAGTTCCGTAGAAAGAATCGCGCCCGTTTCGTGACCATTCAAATTGAAGTACACATGATTGGTCGGATTAAAGAGTGTCTTTTGATCCGACACGCCATGGTAAGAAAGCACAAGCCCGTTATCATCCGTTAGTGTATATGTTACGGACATCACACGCTCACCCGGAAAACCAAGCTCACCGTCTTTCATCTTCAGAGAAAATGTGACTGCTTGTCCGGCACCTTCAGAAGTCCAGATCCTTAAATGGCTCCCGCTGGTAAAGCTTCCGTGCAGATTATTTTCATTCTCATTTTGTTCCAAATGAAACCGCTTATTTCCAATCGTAAAAGAAGCGCCCGCGATACGATTCGCACTTGGCGCTACAACGGCACCCATAAAGGCGTCATTTGATAGATAGTCTTCGCCCCGGTCAAAACCGAGAACAACATCATGCTTTGCTCCGCTTCGATCCGGCACAGTAATGCTTACGATTGAAGCGCCGACATTGGTCAATTTGACCGTCATACCGGCCTGATTCGAAAGCGTATAAAGCAGAATCTCTTTTCCGTCTTTGGTGGTTCCCCAGCGCTCTTTCTCCATGAATGAATCCTTTGCTATAATTCGGTACGCCCTTCCAATGCACGAAGGAGCGTTACTTCATCAATGTATTCCAGGTCACCGCCGACAGGAACACCGCTCGCAATTCTGGTTACTTTAATGCCGGTCGGTTTGATCAGTTTGCTGATATACATCGCAGTCGTCTCACCCTCCAGGCTTGAGTTGGTCGCGATGATCACTTCCTCCACATCACCCTGCAACCGAACCATCAGTTCCTTTAACTTGATATCACCCGGGCCGATTCCGAGCAACGGAGAGATTGCACCGTGGAGCACATGATAGACACCATCATACTTGCCGGTCTTTTCATATGCTGCAAGATCTCTGGCATTCTCCACGACCATGATGACCTTTTGATTCCGTCTGGGGTTCGCACAGATCGGACAGATCTCCTTGTCGGTCAGCGTAAAGCACTGCGAACAATAACGCACATGCTCTCTCGCATCCACGATTGCATGTGCAAACTTCTCAACACGCTCCTTGGGGAGATTGATCAGGTGAAAAGCAAGTCTCTGTGCCGTCTTCACACCGATCCCCGGAAGTCCGGACAATTCTTCAATTAGTCGATTGATATGTCCGCTGTAAAGATCCATTAGAACGGCAATCCTCCGCCAAGTCCCATTCCACCTGTCATCTTGCCCATCAACTCAGCGTTCGCTGCATCGGCCATACCCATGGCCTCATTGATCGCTGCCATGATCAGATCTTCGAGCATTTCCACATCATCAGGGTCTACCGCTTCCTTGGAAAGATGTACTTTGGTTACTTCCTTCTTACCTGTCACGGTCACTTCAACGGCACCGCCGCCGGCCTTCGCCGTGAACTCTTTTGTCTCCATTTCTTTCTGGCTTTCTTCCATCTGACGCTGCATTCTCTGTGCCTGCTTCATCAGATTTGCCATGTTTCCGGGCATTCCGCCTCCCGGAAATCCACCTCTTTTTGCCATTTTCAAGCCTCCTCGGTTTTATTCATCTACGACCTCAACAGGCACTCCAATGATTGCCCGAAGGTCCGGATAGTTTTCTTCCAATTGCTGCTGCGTATCAGCCACTTCAAACGTAAACTCGACTTCTTTTTGAATCTCATCCGAAATCAGTCGCTCAAGCAACTCTTTGTGTTCGTCATTTTTGGTAAAATAATCTGATGCAACACCACTCTCGATTGCAAGAGAAAAACGATCACCAACCAGTGTCGGAACGACGTTCTTAAGGTATACCTTCATCGCGCCATCAGCATTTCTGATAACGCTCTCCCAGTGATCCATGATAAGCCGTATATCGTCAGGCACCGCTTTGGGAAGTGGGGCTCTTGCAACCGGCTTTTTCGGTGCCTCTGTGCTCGAAACGGAAGCCAAAGGTGCAATTGCCGCACCGTTCTTAACTGCATCTTCCAGATTACGGATCCGATCGAGAATGGAATCGTCCTTGCTTTCCATCTCGGGTTTGCATGCTTTGATCAGCGTCATCTCAAGCAGGATCCTTTTTTGTGAAGCGTAACGGATCTTGTCGGATAGTTCTGAGAAAATCCGAATATAGCGAAGGATCGCATCCGTCTCCACCATTTCCGTCTCTTCCTTGAGATTCTCCAGATTATCGCTCGACATATCGATCGTATCTTCCGATGCGGAAGCCGTTTTCACCAGGAGAAGATTGCGCAGGTACCAGGTAAGATCCGATACAACCTGACCAAGCTCACGTCCCTGCATAATCATCTCTTCCAGCGCTTCGATACACCCGATAATATCGTGCTTAACGATCAGGCGAAGGAGATTACTGAAAACACTCGTATCCACTGCACCAAGCACATCCAACACGTCATCATATGTCAGTGTCTTGCCGTAATGGAACGCAATGCATTGATCCAACAGACTGAGTGCATCACGCATTGATCCGTCTGCTGCCTTGGCCACATAGCGGAGCGCCTTGTCTTCAACGCTTACCTGCTCTTTATCGGTCAGTTCGCGAAGACGATCTGTGATCGTCTCGATCGTGATCCTCTTAAAATCATATCGCTGACATCTTGAAAGGATTGTAACCGGAATCTTGTGTACTTCGGTTGTTGCTAAAATGAAGATCACGTAAGAGGGCGGCTCTTCCAATGTTTTCAACAGCGCATTGAATGCGCCCGCCGAGAGCATATGCACCTCGTCGATGATGTAGACTTTGTACTTGCCCGCAGCCGGCGAGAACGAAACCTCGTCAATGATCTCACGGATATTGTCGACACCGTTATTGGAAGCGGCATCTATCTCGAACACGTTCATGCTCGCGCCGGACGCGATGGCTTTACATGTCGGACACTCCCCGCACGGATTCCCGTCTTTCGGATTCTCGCAGTTTACGGCTTTGGCAAAGATCTTGGCAATCGTCGTCTTGCCCGTTCCGCGCGTCCCGCAAAACAGATACGCATGCGCAATTCGATCCGATTGAAGCTGGTTCTGCAGCGTTGTTACGATATGTTCCTGGCCCTTTACGTCCTCAAAACGTTCGGGGCGGAATTTTCTGTAGAGTGCCATATAGGACATGTGATCTTACACTCCCAAATTCCAGATTAGTCACCGAAGCTGATGCCGAGCATCTTAGCCTCCTTGATAATTGAAGCATCCGGATCCAACGTCTTGAGCTTGCCGGCTACTTCTTCAAGCGGAACCTTTACAATCTCACGGTTCCGAATACCAACCATGAATCCGTATTCACCTTTCATGATCAGCTTCCCTGCTTCTGAACCGAGACGGCTTGCAAATACGCGGTCATATGGGCAAGGACTGCCGCCGCGCTGTGTATGTCCCGGAACTGTGACGCGAACATCCTGTCCGGTCCTCTCCTGAATCTGCGCCGCAATCTCATAAGATACGCTCGGATACGGCGAATTCTTTAATTTCTCTTTGTAGTCTTTTTTGGAAAGACCTGCGTCTTTCTTAGAGATCGCACCCTCTGCCACAGCAAGAATGGTAAACTGACTGCCTCTCTGATGACGGTGCTCGATTGCTTTCACAATCTTTTCGATGTCATACGGAATCTCCGGGATCAGGATGATATCAGCGCCGCCTGCCATACCGGCATTGAGCGGAAGCCATCCTACTTTATGTCCCATGATCTCAACAATAAACACACGCCCATGCGATGCTGCAGTCGTGTGAATGCAATCGATCGCAGATGTCGCAATATCCACAGCGCTCTGGAAACCAAATGTCATATCCGTGCCCCACAGATCGTTATCGATCGTCTTAGGGAGCGTTACAATGTTCAGACCCTCTTCACGAAGAAGGTTCGCTGTTTTATGTGTCCCGTTACCTCCCAGAATCACCAGACAGTCCAGATTGAGCTTGTAGTAGTTGTGCTTCATCGCTTCAACTTTGTCAAGCCCGTTCTCATCAGGTTCTCTGATCGTCTTAAAAGGAGTTCTCGAACTTCCGAGGATTGTACCACCCTTGGTCAGAATACCCGAAAAGTCGCTGTGACTGAGCATCCGGTAATCACCATAGATCAATCCTCTGTAGCCATTGATAAAACCGTAGATCTCAACTTCCTGAGATGCGTTAAGGATGGTCTTTACAACACCGCGCATCGCCGCATTTAATGCCTGGCAGTCGCCACCGCTGGTCAGCATACCAATCTTTTTCATCATTCGAACCCTCCTATTCTATAACGATTTAATCTGTAATCATACATAGAATATTATATCGTAATTTGGGGTCTCTCTCAATTGTTTCGTTCAGTTTTTATCCTTGGATTGACTTGCGATGCGATTCTCATTATAATAAACATCGTTCAGGTCATATGCAGACGTATCGAAGTGGTCATAACGGGGCGCACTCGAAATGCGTTTGCCCTCCGGGGCACGAGGGTTCGAATCCCTCCGTCTGCGTAAAAAAATCAAGGCACCATTAGGTGTCTTGATTTTTTTTACATAAATTGATTCGAACGCAAGGTAAACTGTTCTGCAGTTTAGAAAGCTCCTGTGGAGCTCTCGTGCCGCAGCCGGCCTGATAGGCAGCTGAGCCGCCGGAGGAAATCCCTCCGTCTGCTCTAGTTGATTTTAGCAATTTTTTCCTCATAACTCGGTGAGCAGGTGATGGATACACCAAGCTTTCGGAACGTGTTGATATCAACAGAAGAAAGAATGACCGTGGAATGCGCCTGTGCACCGCGAAGGAGCGGAAGCTGTTCCATTGCTTTCTTGGCAAGTTCGTTATCGGAAGCACTCGCAGAAAGCGCGATCAGGATCTCATCTGTATGGAGCCTAGGGTTCGTGCCGCCAAGATACTGTGTCTTCAGTGTCTGGATCGGGGAGATCGCCTCTGCGGATACAAGCTTCATATCATGCGGAATATCCGCGCAAACCTTTAATGCATTCATCAGACAAGCCGCCGCTGCTCCGAGAAGATCCGATGTCTTGCCGGTTACAACACGCCCGTCTGCGATCTCGATCGCAACAGCGGGGTGACCGGTTGCACGTTCTCTTTCTGCTGCGGCCACAACAACGGGGCGGTCTTCCGGCGTTACGCCGACTTTTTTCAAAAGGAGCTCCTCTTTGTAGAGCTCTTCCTTCGGTGCGTTGCCTTTCTTGACTTCGCAGGCTGTCGTAAAGTATCTGCGAATGATCTCCTGCTTAGCTGCTTTCTTGCAGACTTCCTCATCGGAGATCGCAAAGCCGAGCATGTTTACGCCCATGTCAGTAGGGGATTTGTAAGGGCATTCACCCAAGATCCCTTCAAAAATCGCACGAAGTACCGGGAAGATCTCAACGTCACGATTGTAGTTGACCGTCATCTTACCGTACGCTTCCAGATGGAACGGATCGATCATGTTAACATCATCAAGGTCTGCCGTTGCAGCTTCATAAGCCAGATTGATCGGGTGCTGGAGCGGCAGATTCCAGACAGGGAAGGTCTCAAACTTCGCATAGCCGGCCTTTACGCCGCGCTTATTCTCATGGTAGAGCTGGGACAGGCAGGTCGCCATCTTTCCGCTTCCGGGACCCGGCGCGGTTACGATTACGAGATTACGGGATGTCTCGATGAAATCATTCTTGCCATAACCGTCTTCACTGACGATGAGCGGAACATTTCCCGGATATCCGCTGATCACATAGTGCAGATAGGAACGAACACCAAGTGCGGTCAGTTTTTCTCTGAAACGATCCGCCGCCGGCTGACCCGTATACTGCGTGATCACAACACTTCCGACATAAAACCCGTTATTTTCGAAGATACTCTTTAAACGAAGCACATCCGCATCATAAGTGATACCGAGATCGCCACGGACCTTGTTCTGCTCGATCGCTGCCGCACTGATCGCAATGATGATCTCCGCTTCATTCTTTAGATGACTGAGCATCTTGATCTTGTTATCCGGTGCAAAACCGGGAAGCACACGTGATGCATGGTAATCGTCATACAGTTTGCCGCCAAACTCCAGATACAGCTTACCGAACTGATCGATCCTTTCTTTGATGTGCTGTGATTGCAATTCTGTATACTTTTCAGAATCAAACCCGTATCTTACACCGCTCATTTTGCCTCTCCTTCAACTATTGTCCTTTTCAAAATACAGAGTATAGTGTATCACACTCAACGCAAAATGGTTCAAGAAATTTTGCCATTTTAAAACAGTTTTTTACAGACCTCTCATCCGCTCTAACAGATCATGATATTCGCGAACCAAAACGAAATGATGCTGCTCTGCGGCATTCTCATCGCCGTCCTTCACAGCCTTCTCCAAAGTCTTCGCAACTCCGGATAATCTCGTTGCACCTATATATGCGGCAGTATTCTTGATCGAACGGACTGCCTTTCGGTAAGTTTCCCACTCTTTTGCTTCAAACAGCTTTTCCAGTTCGTCTGCGCGATTGTCCGCAGCGAATGTCCGAATGACATCGCGATACGCGTCCTCATCCTTGCAAAAACGCATGCCCGTATCTGTATCCAGAAAATCAAGCTGCTCGATAAAAGACCCTGTATCCTCCGCCTCCTGCGGCATCACCTGCACAAGCTCAGGAGGAAGATAGTGCATGGTCATTTTTTCAAGATCGATCCCCTGCACCGGCTTTGCAAGAAAATCCCGAAAGCCATACGACAGGTATGTCTCCTTCGCACCACGCAGTGCATTTGCCGTGAGAGCCACAACCGGCGTCTCCTTGTTTGGATGCTCCCCAATCTCCTGCATCTTTTGAAGCGTCTCAATTCCGTCCATCTCCGGCATCAGATGATCCATATAGATCAGGTCATATTTCATCTCTTTAATCTTCGCAAGACACTCGCTTCCACAAAGCGCTGTATCGATATCCATTTCAGTTTTTTTCAAAAGGCCGCGCATAACTTCCAGATTGACTTCAGCATCATCCACAACAAGAATCTTTGCATTGGGTGCGCGAAAGCTCTCACGATAGCTGTACGATACAACATCGCTGTCCGACGAAGTTATAGAAAACGTACCCATCGGCTCCTGATCCTCGATTCGTTGAGGAATCGCAATATGGAAAGTCGTCCCCTGTCCGTAAACGCTCTCCACCTTAATCGTCCCGTTCATTCGGTCGACCAGTTTTTTCGTGATCGCAAGGCCCAGACCCGTTCCTTCTATGTTGCGGTTCTTCAAAGAGTCAAATCGTTTAAATGATCCAAACAGCTGCTGCAGATCTTCCTCTTTGATCCCGATTCCGGTATCTTCAACGGACAACTGAAGGAGCATCTCATCAGCACCTGTCTGTTCAAACCCGATGCTCATCCGGACATGCCCCTCTTTTGTATATTTCACGGCATTGGTCAGGATGTTGGTAAAAATCTGGCGAAGGCGCACTTCATCACCAAAGAGAACAGATGGGATCTGCGGATCGTTTTCCACATAGACCGCCAGATCTTTCTTGTTTGCGCGAAGCGCGATCATGTTATAACTCTCTCTGATAAGGGAAGCAATCTCGTATCGTGCCGGCACGATTTCCATATTACCGGCTTCAATTTTAGAATAATCGAGGATTTCATTGACTAGAGCAAGAAGTGTCCGGCCGGCGCTCTGGATACTGAGCGCATATTTTGTGACGGTGTCATCGCGGCTCTCGCGCAGGATCATCTCATCCATACCGAGGATCGCGTTGATAGGCGAGCGAAGCTCATGAGACATATTGGCAAGGAACTCGTCCTTAACCGGATCTGTCTCTTGTGAAGAGTTTGTATGCAGCTTTCTGCCTTGCTTGTCCTCTTGCACCTTGCTACCTCACATCGCCGATTGATGTTTCGTATGAACAGCGCAGCTAAAATAAACTAAACGCCCGGAAGGGTGACACTCATACACGTTACCTCCGTAGCCGGCTCCGCCAGGCACCCCCATGTCACACAAAAGATTTCACTTAGTGCTGCTTTGTTCCCAACCTGACACGGTTCGTGAGCTTCTGTTGCACGGGACCCAAACTTCATCGCCGCTTGCGGAGGGCAGCTATATAAGCCAAAGCCCTAACCGGACGCATAGCAGGATTAGTATACTTTGTTTTCATATACCTGTCAACCGACGCCGTTTCCCGTATCTACAGGCTTTGCAGCACTTTCTTTTTCTGTTTTCAGACGCAGACGCAACCCCTTGAAAAAAGAAGTCAGCATATTGCTACACTCTTCTCCGAGCACGCCTTCCGTTACTTCAACCTGATGGTTAAAATCAGGATTCTGCAGGATATTGAGAACCGAACCCGCACAACCCGCCTTGGGATTACGACAAGCCATTACGACGCGTGGGATACGCGCCTGCACGATCGCACCTGAACACATCTGACACGGCTCAAGCGTGACATACAATGTACACTCTTCCAGTCTCCAGTCACCGATCACCTTACTGGCTTTTCGGATCGCTGTGATCTCTGCGTGGGAAAGTGTACTCTTGTCCGTATTTCTTCTGTTGTAGCCACGGCCAATGACCCGTCCTTCATATACGATCACACATCCGATCGGCACCTCGCCGAGCGCTTCGGCCTTCTTCGCCTGTCGGATAGCCTGTCGCATATATACTTCATCCTGTTTTGGTTCTGTATTCATATGGCTGATTCTTGTCTTCTCTAACTGAAATGGTATACTGATTTAGAAGGTTTCCCTTCCATCGAAAGGAGCAGATAATGACAATCCATGGTCTTAATAAAACCACACTTTTGGATTATCCCGGACATCTTGCCGCTACGCTGTTTACCGGCGGGTGCAATTTCCGTTGTCCGTTCTGTCATAATGCCTCTCTTGTAATGAATCCGTCTTCGCAACCTGCGATTCCTGAGGAGGAGATCTTCTCTTTCCTTAAAAAGCGCCAGGGGATCCTGGAAGGCGTATGTATCACCGGCGGAGAGCCGACGCTCGCACCGGATCTTGCTGATCTAATCAAAAAGATCAAAGACCTCGGTCTTCCCGTTAAACTTGATTCCAACGGCTACCGTCCCGATGTTCTCGAAGCACTTCTGAAGAATGGGCTTCTTGACTACATTGCAATGGATATTAAGAATGCGCCCGCACGATATGGTGAGACTGTCGGCATAGCAAATCTGGACATCACACCCATCATGCATTCCGTCGAGCTGATCAAGGCAAGCGGCATACCGTTCGAATTCCGCACAACGCTTGTCAGGGAATTCCACTCCGAAACGAATATCCTTGCGATCGGAGAGTGGCTGAAGGGCGTTCCGGCATATTATCTCCAGTCCTTTATCGACTCCCACGATATTATAGCGCCCGGCTGTCATGCACATGATGACCAAACGGTGTTCCGGTTCCGTGATCTGTTACTCCCGATGATTCCCGGGGTACAGGTACGCGGTCTGTCTGAATGATCAGAACTCTTTTTCTTCAAGGTGCTTTACGTAGTTTGCAACCATAAGTGCGAGGCTGAACGTCAACGCATCTTCAAACACGCGCATATCAAGTCCTGTCACTTTCTGCAACTTTTCAATTCTGTATACAAGCGTATTCCTGTGTACGAAAAGCTGTCTGGACGTCTCCGAGATATTCAGATTATTCTCAAAGAATTTCTGCACGGTCGAAAGAATCTCTTCGTCGATCTCTTCCGGCAGATGACTGCTGCCAAAAATCTCTTTAATGAAGATCTTGCACAGATTAAGCGGAAGCTGATAGATCAGTCTGCCAATGCCGAGTGTGTTGTATGCATTCACGATGCGGTCTGCGTAAAAGATGCTGCCGACTTCCATCGCCATTTTAGCTTCTTTATACGATTTGGAGATGTCTTTCAGTTCATCTACGATCGTTCCGTAGGATACACGAAGGTTGACCATGACCTCTGAATTAACCATGTCAACGATTGTATCTGCGATCTCGCGAACCTGCGCATAACCATCCTTATCGCCAAGCGACTTCACAAGGACAATCTCTTTTTCTTCAACGCTCGTTAAGTAATCTCCATTCTGCTGAGAGAACATGCCGCGAAGCAGTTCCGTTACTTCCAGGTCGTCTTCTTTTTCCACATATACAAGAATGACAACTCGCTTCTGTGTCGCCGCAATATGCAGTTTCTTGGCACGATTATAGATATCAACAAGAAGCAGGTTGTCCATCACAAGATTCTGGAAGAATCCGTTCTTGTCAAAACGCTCTTTATATGCCACAAGGAGCTGCCGCAACTGCCCAACCGCGATCTTGCCGATCATGTAGGCGTCTTCGTTGCCGTTGGCAAGAAGGATATACGTCAGATCCTTCTCGTCATAAACCTTGAACAGGTGATAGCCCTTGTTGGTCTGGCTATCCGCAGAGGATTCTGCAAATTCCGTGACGATCGCGGCGAACATCTCGGCACGCTCGATCGTGGATGCCACCACGTTTCCGGATAGATCCATCACGCAAAGATCGATCTTACTGACACTTCTCAATTCTTCAATGCAATTCTGAATAACCTGATTGGTAAGCATATCGTCTCCTTGTATTCGTTGTTTTTTCCCTTTTCATCATAATCGTTTTGCCTTTTTTCTGCAAGAAAAGGCTGCCGCATCAGCGACAGCCTCACATCATGTCATATCTAGTTGGAGATGACCTTCTCGGTCTCTTTGTCAAATACATGAAGCTTTTCAACGTCAAACGCAAATTTGACTTTGCTTCCCGTTCTTGCTGTTGTACGGGAATCTACTCTTGCGGTGATCGGGAAATCACCCAGATCGAAGTACAGATATACTTCTGCACCGAGCAACTCGTAAACTTTGATAGTTGCTTCGAAAGCAGCCTTGGAAGATGCAACCATTACTTCGGAATCATATACATCTTCGGGACGAATACCAAGTGTCACAACCTTGCCGTTATAGCCGCCATCGATCACTTTCTTCGCCTTAGCGGGAGGAAGCGGGATAGAAAGACCGGATGTATTTGCGAAAACTTCTTCGCCCTTTACTTCAATCGTAGCATCGATGAAGTTCATCTGCGGAGATCCCATGAAACCTGCAACAAACAAGTTCTGCGGCTTCTCATACAGATTCTGCGGTGTATCAACCTGCTGTACCACGCCGTCTTTCATAACAACGATTCTGGTACCAAGGGTCATTGCCTCTGTCTGGTCATGTGTTACGTAGATGATCGTAGCGCCAAGACTCTGGTGAATCTTTGCGATCTCGATACGCATCTGCACACGAAGCTTCGCATCCAGATTGGAGAGCGGCTCATCCATCAGGAATACCTTAGGATTACGAACGATCGCACGACCCATCGCAACACGCTGTCTCTGACCACCGGAAAGAGCCTTCGGTTTACGATCAAGAAGCTTCTCAAGATCAAGAATCCTTGCAGCTTCACGAACCTTCTTGTCGATCTCATCCTTCGGAGTCTTTCTGAGCTTCAGACCGAATGCCATATTATCATATACCGTCATATGCGGATATAATGCATAGTTCTGGAATACCATCGCGATATCTCTGTCCTTAGGCTCAACATCGTTTACAACTTTGCCGTCGATGCAAAGTTCACCTTCCGAAATATCTTCCAGACCGGCGATCATACGAAGTGTTGTCGATTTACCGCATCCGGACGGACCAACGAAAATAATAAACTCTTTGTCTTCGATCTCAAGATTGAAATCCTTAACCGCTTCAAATCCGTTGGGATATCTTTTGTGAATTCCTTTTAAAGATAAGCTTGCCATTGCATAACCCTCCTGCATGTTATTCTTTCACACTGGTATCAGTATAAAATCCGCTCGCAGACTTGCCTATGCCACGATTCCACAAAGATTCTCCCGATTCATATCAATTCTGCCTATGTAAAAAAAGAAAAAGGGCAGTTTGCACATGCCCTTTTGTTTTTTCTATACATTTTGTCCAACTTCCCCTTCGTATCGCTTAAAGATACCCGAAAACAGATACGCTGTGAGATACCCCGGAAGCGTTAGCCCTACCAGCATCACAAGCGGGATCGCTCTTAAGAAGAGAAAAGCATACGCCGCAATAAACAGACCGTGGATCAGCAGGATCACAACTGTCTTTGGGAAGTGAAGCACGCTCATCAGATACGCATTCCGTATCGTTGTCGGGATGGAATTATCAAATCTCGATAAAAGCGGAAAGATATAGGATATCCCGCAAAGCAGGATCAACAATACCACACCGAGCAGAATCCGCATCGTCTGCATCGAAGGATCTTCTAAAAACATCCTGTTCAGACTGATAAAACCGGCTGCACCAAGCATCACGCACGCCCAGATCACTGTCGCCTGGTAAAAGTTTTGTTTGAAAGAGTGAAAAAACATCTTTGCAACATAACTGTCTTCATGACGCGCCATCTTGATCAACACATAGTACATTGCGGTAAAAGAGGCACCGGCAGTCACAACCGGAATGCACAGAAGAAGCGTTAAGATGTTCAGGATCACAAGATCAGCGATCGTATTCAGGATCGAGATCAGCGGTCCATCCGGGGAGAAGATGCGATTCATAGGATCTCTCCAATCTTGCTCTTCATCAGGAATTTATACTTTGCATTGATATTTGCATGCGTCTCCATATATTCTTTAACTTCCAGTCGGAGACGCTCTTCAATACGACCATACTTCATGCCGACCCACTGGACAAGTTCGTCATCCAGCTCTTTGTCATATGCCCTTTTATTGAGGATGGATGTGATCGTTTTCTCATCCATAATATCTTCCTCTTTATAGCGGTTCATATATCTGGCTAAAAGATCGGCGATCTGTAAAATGCACTGCGACACGCTCAGATCTCTTTTTTTCAGATGGTTTGGATAACCACGTCCATTAAGACGTTCATGGTGCGCAATCGCAATATCAACAATCGTCTGATCACGCATATATTGCCGAAGAAGCTTTTCCGAAAGATCAACGTGTGCCTCAAAATTCCGACGTTCATCTTCTTCCATCTTAAGTCTTTGCTTCTTAATGGGCGTTGCTACGCTCATCATGCCGACGTCGCGAACCAATGCTGCATACGAAAGCTTATCCTTTTCAGCAAGACTCAAATCCATTGCATCCGCCAGTTCATCACAAATACAAAGGCTCATGATCGTCATAATGGAACGAGCCTGTTCACGGAAACTCAGAAGATGCGCGATAAAGCGCATCAAACTATCCTTTTCTTCGTTTTTAAAAAGGATATTCTCGTCAAAATACGCTTTTACTTCCGCCTCATATTCTCCGGATCGGATCTTATCCAGAATGCCGTACCTTCTTACGCATTTATTGAACAATACAATCGATTCGGATCTGTATTTTGTTTTGGAGAATGCTTCCAGAATCGAAAAATCAGGTTCCGCATCCGACATGATCAGTGCATCTACATCTTCGAGCATGCAAATATATGATGCAATATCCAAATACCGGTAATTGATGCGCCCCATCTTGGAAAAGGGCATATGGTGATACAGCAGGATATCACACCGCTCGCCAAAGGGGGACAGGGTTTTTAAGAAAAGAGAACCGTAGACACAATGCGCTATACCCTCCTCATTCTCATACACAGGGTTGTCGACATTATCCGTCTTATATGCCCCGATATCATGAAGCATTGTAAGGAAGGCATACTCCGCAATCTCGTATTCTTCACACCCGCCACGCTCTTCAAGCATCTTAATGAGCATGTATGCCATTCTGGTTCCATGCTCAATCGGCTTCGGATTCAAAAGCTTCAGTGTGTCACAGATCAGAAAACACAGATTACTACTGCTTATAGATGTCATCGGTCTCATATCGGTTACCTCCCGGATCGGTTGGCAGCCCCTCTACATCAGAAGTTCCATCGGCGTATACAGAATGCCTTCCTTCATCGTTTCAAGGCCGGTATCGATAAATCCCACTTTGTGGTAAAATGCAACCCCATAGGGTGCGGCGTTGACCGTGAGCTTTTCTGCTCCGACTTCCGTTTTCAGGTAGTTGGCCACATATCGGATGAGTGCACGCCCGATTCCTTGCCTGTGATATTTCTCATCCACAAACAAAAGGGAAATGTGACTCACATTACGGACAGCAACTACACCGATGATCGTTTTGTCTTCGATCGCCACCATCATCTCATAACTGCCTACCAGAAACATGCGGTAGAGCGTATTATCCGTAATGAAATTGTAGAAACTCTTGACGCCTTCTTCCGAATATTCCGGAGCTTCAAACTTCAAAAACACCTTCCAGACAAGCGCCAAAGCATCTTCCCATTCTTCTCGCCCGGCCGGTCGGATCAGCATATCTCCGCTCCGGCAGGCATAGCCTTCTCAGGCGTCATCAATGCAAGGTTACCATCTGCGTCTTCTGCACAAAGAAGCATGCCTTCGGATTTCACACCTGCAAGTGTGGCAGGTTTCAGGTTTACGAGAACCATGACCTTCTTGCCAACCATCTCTTCCGGTGTATAGTACTTGCGAATACCGGAAACAATCTGTTTTACGCTACTGCCAACCTTCACCTGCGAACAGAGAAGCTTTTTAGACTTCGGAACGGCCTCGCAGGAAAGAATCTCACCCACCTGAAACTGCATCTTTCCGAAGTCATCGTACTCGATCTCCGGCTTCGCCTCAATGTCGATCACGCTTTCTTCGCTCTTTTCATTTGAAGGTGCTTCGGCTGCTTTTCTTGATGCAAACATCGCTTCTGCCTTCTCGACAACTTCCTTCGCATCAAGTCTGGCAAACAGGATCTCCGGTGTCTCTGTCACCTTACTGCCCGACGGATAAGATCCGAATGTACCAAGTGTCTCAAACGCGCGAAGCTCGGTGTTAAGCTGCGCCGCAATCTTCTTTGCCGTGGAAGGCATATAAGGCTCTAAAAGCGATGCACCGATCATGATACTCTCTACCAAATTGTAAAGCACCGTCGCAAGACGATCCTTCTTATCTTCGCTCTTTGCAAGAACCCATGGCTCCGTCTCATCAATATATTTGTTGCAACGTTTGAAGTGATTGAAAATCTCCGTCATAGCATCCGCCACACGAAGACCTTCCATCTTTTCGCATACCTTTGCATATGTAGCCGTAACGGTTGCCTTTAAATCATCATCAACCGCTTCAGCTACGCCCTTATCAGCTACAATACCGCCAAAGTATTTATTGCTCATAGAGATTGTGCGGTTAACCAGATTACCAAGCGTATTCGCAAGATCGGAATTCAGACGTTCTACAAGAAGTTCCCAGGAGATCACGCCGTCATTTTCAAAAGGCATCTCATGCAGAACGAAATAGCGAACTGCATCCACACCGAAAAAGTCAACAAGGTCATCTGCGTAGATCACGTTGCCTTTGGACTTGCTCATCTTTCCGTCGCCCTGCAAAAGCCACGGATGACCGAATACCTGCTTCGGAAGCGGCTCACCGAGCGCCATCAGAAAGATGGGCCAATAGATTGTATGGAATCGAATGATGTCTTTACCAATCAAATGAAGATCCGCAGGCCAAAGCTTTTTATACTGCTCACTGGAATTACCATCCGCATCATAACCGATGCCTGTAATATAGTTCGTCAGAGCATCCAGCCATACATAAACAACATGTTTATTATCAAAGTCAACCGGAATACCCCATTTAAACGAAGTTCTCGATACGCAAAGATCCTGCAGACCCGGCAGAAGAAAATTGTTCATCATCTCATTCTTGCGGGATACCGGCTGGATGAACTCAGGATGCGTATTGATATGCTCGATCAGTCTGTCTGCATATTTGCTCATCTTGAAGAAGTAAGCTTCTTCCTTGGCAGGCTTAACGTCTCTGCCACAGTCCGGGCACTTGCCGTCTTTAAGCTGGGATTCTGTCCAAAACGATTCGCACGGTGTACAGTACATGCCTTCGTACGAGCCTTTGTAAATGTCGCCCTGATCATAGAAACGCTTGAACATTTTCTGAACCTGCTTCTCATGATCGGCATCTGTCGTACGAATGAATTTGTCATAGGATGTGTCCATCAGATCCCAAAGACCTTTGATCGTCGAAGATACGTTATCGACAAATTCCTTCGGCGTCACCCCTGCTTCCTGCGCCTTCAATTCTATTTTCTGGCCATGCTCATCCGTTCCTGTCTGGAAAAAAACATCATAGCCTTCTTTTCTTTTAAAACGGGCGATACTGTCAGCCAATACGATCTCGTAACTATTGCCGATATGCGGCTTTCCGGACGTATAAGCGATCGCCGTTGTAATATAGTATTTACCCTTGTTCATGGAACGTCTCCTTTTGCAAAAAATTATACTTCGGGCTCAAAGAGCTTGTCAATTTGACGCCCTACAGGAGGCTCTTTACATTAGCGGCAATATCGCCTTTGAAAACAGCACTTCCTGCTACGAGCACATTGGCACCTGCCTTCTTTACTGTTTCAAACGTCTCACTGTTGATGCCGCCGTCTACCTCAAGATCAATGTCGCGCCCACTCTCTGTAATCATCGTCCTTACTTTGGTGATGCGCTCAGTCGATTCCGGAATATACTTCTGTCCGCCAAACCCCGGCTCTACCGTCATGACAAGAATCATATCCGTATCTTTCAAAAACGGTTTGATCACGTCCACGGGCGTCTTCGGCTTGATCGAAAGACCGACTTTGCAGCCTGCCGCCTTGATCGCATCAATTGTCTCCTGTACTTTTCCCTCCGCAGCTTCATAATGAAACGTGATCAGATCGGCTCCGCAATCCGCAAATTCTTTAATATAGCGAATCGGTTCCTCGATCATCAGATGTACGTCAAAGAAAATCTTGGTCTCTTTTCTGATGGATTTGATGACCGGCATACCAAAAGAGATCGACGGAACAAACTTACCGTCCATGACATCAATGTGTAAATACTCAGCGCCTGCCTCATGAACCTGCTTGATCTGCTCTCCAAGAATGTTAAAATCCGCTGATAAAATGGATGGTGCTACAATCGTTTTCATTTTACAATTCCTTTCTCATAAAAGCAGGACAGAATCAGATTCTGTCCCGCGGTCTTTCTTAACTTACTCGTTATCCGGATTCTGATCGGATGCTTCCTCTGCCTGTATATCTGCCTCGATAGATGCCGGGGCTTGTGTCTCTTGGGGTGCCTCATTTTCTTCCGCTTTCGGATTCAAATCTGCCGGACCCCCCTCATAGCGACCCTTTAAAAGGAAGTATGCGGAGAAAACCAGCAAAAGCAGACCTATGATTAAAAACAAAATCATAAACAGCCCGATAAAAATCTTCTCTCTGCCCTCTCCTGTCTGCACACCATCAAGCAGTTTGTATGATGTATAAAGTAAATAAGCGCCTACTGCCAATCGAAGTCCCAACGTGAACTTCGTCGGATAGAATTTATAAGGGCGCTTTTCGTTATTCTGTTCGCTCATGTCTTCCCCCCATCTGTTACAGCTGCTTTTCCGCCTCCGTCATGTAGCGGCTGAGATTGTGCAATACTTTTTCCAGAATGACCTTCTCTTCATCGTTCAGCTGGTCGACCAGCTCTCCGGTCAGCTTCTTATGGTACTGCATGTGCTGAATAAACAGCTTCTTCCCGCTCTCTGTCAGAGATACCAGGACAACTCGCCTGTCTTCCTCACTCCTGACACGTTCTACAAAACCCTTTTTTACAAGACCATTCACCGCAATTGTCAGTGTTCCTGTCGTAACACCGAGTCTCTTGGCAATACTTGTCATGTTCTTCGGGGCGCCGTCCCCAATAGCTTCCATCACGTGCATATCGTTCATTGTGACGTGCTGGTACTGATCGGATCGGATTGCTTTCTCCTCTATTGTTAAAATATTTCTGAATATTTTTACAAATGCCTCATTAAGGGCTGCATTAATATCCAATACGTGATCCTCCCTAACTCATGCCACACATGGTCAGTATATCACTTTTATACGCCTTCTTCCAGCGTTTGCTCCAAATCTTCTGCCTGCTCGGGCGCATTCGCCATGATTCCGGGAGTATGGTAGATCGGTCCTTCTTCCGAGTCTTTTGCCAGAACAAATGACTGCGTTCCCATGTACCCATCACCCGGCTGTCCGTTCATGTTCGTAACGGAGACCGTTCCATCCGTTCCAACAAGTACATGCACATTTTGAAAATTCATCGTAACACGGCTCAGTTCAGGATGAATGGACATCAGCATCATGGAAGGACACGTATTTTCCGCAGCCATCGTAAGATCACGGAGCGTCACATTCGCCGGACCGAAACCACTTTTCTCCGCATCGTGCATCCCGATGAGAAAACCTGCTCCGCCCGAATAGATTGTGCAATCTTCGATCGTCATATTCATGTTGCCATGAAGTCCCATGCCAAGGACATGATTACAGTCACTTCGAAGATCACAGTGAATAATCGTAACGCTACGGCCGTAAGAGGCAGGCGACTCCACGTGGATCGCATAATCCGTAAAGTCAGCTTTTATAAGGCCCGGTGCGCCTGCATGCAGGTAGGAAGGCGAGATCATCTCGTCGATCGTCGAACCCGTCTTCTTTCTGTTCGCGCGGATCGTCAGATTCTCCACACGGCCGCATGCCATATTAAGCGGCGGCGTAAAATAGCTTTCCGTATCATTCTGCAGGATGCAGGATGCTCTGTCCGTTCCGACAAGCGAAAGCTCCTTTGCCCCCGTATCGACCGCTTCTTCATAAATGCCGGGACCGATATAAATTGAGTCTCCGCTCTCGGCCACCCATACCGCTTCCGAAATAGTTCTAAACTGACAGGTTCCGTCTTTCGATACCGTCAGGATATTTCCATCTGCCTGAACCGGCATCACCGATAACAAAAATCCGGCGCATGTTGTCAGAAAACCTTTGATCAAAAATCGCCTCATGTATGATCCTTTCTGTTGTAAACAAACGCTTGCATCAGTCTGCATCAAAATGACACCAATGTTAAAGATCCCCAAACCCGCATGAATGCCGGGTTTGGGGATCTTTAAAATAATGCCGCAGACCGGACTTGAACCGGTACGATGTTGCCACCGAGGGATTTTAAGTCCCTTGCGTCTGCCAATTCCGCCACTGCGGCTGACTGCCTTGACAATTTAAGAGTGTAGCATACCGCTCTTTAAATTGCAAGGCATTCTTAGCTTGCTAAGCCTTGTATTTCAGCACGATTCCGCCTTGCGCAGGGATTGTAACACGAACAGTTCCGTCTATCACGTAATAGCTGTTTGTACCAACCTCATAGCTATGATCACTTGTTAAAATCAGGAGCTTTAATTCCGCACGCATGGGAACACCGACTTCCCATACACTTACCGTTTTCTCAATAGGTGCATCCGCACAACTGATCATGACCATCGACGTTTCCGAATCCGTAAAGCGTGCATATGCCAGGATACCATCACCCACGTTCATTTTTTTAAGCGATCCGGTTCGTAATTCAGGATTCTCTTTACGAATCCTGATCATCTCTTTATGAAAAACGAGAAGACCTGCATCTTCATTCCCCCAAGGGAAAGGTCTTCTGTTATCGGGATCCGTAAAGCCGCACACACCGACTTCATCGCCATAGTATACGGTCGGACAACCCGGCCATGTCATCTGGATCAGTACGGCCTGTCGCATGATCTCTTTTCGAATATCTTCAGATGCCGCTTTGCTTCCGAGCGTGTTGAGGCGTCCGATCTTTCCGTTTGTCCTTGTAAGGAATCTCGAGTGATCATGATTGGAAAGCTGGTTCATCGCAGTCTCCAATGAGGGCGTCGGGATCAGAGCCATATGCCAATCCATTGCAGACCAAAAAGCATCCACGTTACCGATCAGATCTTTTCGCTTATCATCGCTGTGCTTTTGCATACCGGTCAGATACCAGCTGACGGGTTCCATGAACGCATCATAATTCATCACGGAATCCCACTCATCTCCTAAAAGCCAGGGAGATGCATCGCCGTAGTGCTCTGCCAAGATCAAAACATCTTCATTGGTTTGCTTGATTCTCTTTCGAAAATCCTTCCAAAAAGCATGGTTCGCTTCAGGTGTGTGACCGAGGTCCGCAGCAACATCAAGGCGCCACCCATCTACGCTGTATGGTTCTGAAATCCACTTTTCTCCGATCCGCAGGATCTCTTGCTTTAGTTCCGGAGAATCATCATAATTCAATTTCGGAAGTGTCTCATGCCCCCACCAGCCTTCATAATGGTTATTATATGGCCATTCGCCTGATCCGGAAAATCGGAAATACGAATGATACGGGCTGTTCTCATCAATATAGGCACCCTTTGCATATCCTTCCGCATCCTCATAGATCCTCTCACGATCCATCCACTTATGGAAGGAACCGCAGTGATTGAAAACACCATCAAGGATAATCCGAATTCCACGCTCATGCACTTCTTCGACAAAACGCGCAAAGAATCGATTTGCGTTCTCCAGATTCTCCAATTCCGTAACACGGGCCCGGTATCTTGTTGCTTCACGGTTATCGTTTACATCCGGTTCCAAATGTTCGCCTTTATCGTGTGCAAAAAATGCAAGATGGGGATCGATGTAATCATAATCCTGTGTGTCATACTTGTGATTGGATGGAGATACAAAGAGCGGATTGAAATAAATCGCCTCGACGCCAAGGTCCGTGAGATAATCCAATTTTTTCCAGACACCTTCCAGATCGCCGCCATAAAAGCGACCGACATCCATTTCCTCCGGAATGTCATACCAATTGTCCACGTGCTGCACGTGCCTTCCAAGATAACTGTACTCACCTGTCAGAACATCATTATTGACATTACCGTTGAAAAACCGGTCAACAAAGATCTGATACATAACGGCGCCTTTTGCCCATGCCGGTGTTTTAAAGCCCGGGATCACGATAAACTCAAAATGCTCACCGGGAATCGCAACAAGACCACGCCTGTCATAATACATTGTCTCTCCGTCCGCCAGGATCTCGAAATGATAGTGGATCGGCTTATTCTCCAACTGCCAGGTAGCAGCAAAATACTCAAACAGTTTCTCCCTGCGTTCAGGCAGCATGAGCTCACGCTGCCCATCCACAACAAGATAGATCCGCTGCGCATAGTCAATCTTGCACCGGATTCTGATCTTCACCTGATCATACTTCGCAGGTTCTTCAGGTGTAACGTAGTATTTCGTTGTGTCACTGAAAAAACTGTCCGTGTATTCCATCTTTGCCCCTGTGTATAGTAAAAAAGACAGCGAAACGAATCGGCTGTCTTTTTTAGAGAAGGTATTTCTTTCTTATGGGGTATAGCAAAAAACTATATATAATGTATTGGGGGGT
>JAIKWO010000139.1 GCA_024684675.1 Lachnospiraceae bacterium | reverse complement strand
CTCATTTACCTCGACATCACAAAACTCGCCTCGTCCGATCCCGTAGCGGACAAGAGACGTCCATTTTTTCTCCCAGTTTCGGTAAAACTTCACCATCGCAACAGAGTCCACCGTTTCCGCATACTCCGTCATCGCAAGGCTCAGGGAGTCTTCCGGATGCTCCATCTCATCTTCCATCAGCGCAAGGGCCCCCTCCAGAATGTCAGCGGCAGGCGTACCCTTTTCGATCTCCGCATAGAAATCCATGGCTTCCTTCTCGGCGATCTTCTCAAGGATCGCTTCAAACAAAAGATCCGTACCGGAAAAATGGCTGTACAGTCCGCCGCGGCTCATGCCGGTCGCATCGCACACATCTTTCATGGTCACCTGCTTAAAACCTTTTTTTGCAAAAAGCGCATATGCGCACTCCAGTATCTTTTCGCGTGTTCGCTCGCTTTTCCCTGCCATGATCCTCCATCCTTTCGCCTGCTATTCTTTTACCCACAATCGCGATATGCATTTCGACACGCCTGTCGATTTCTAATTATAGACACGCGTGTCGATTTTTGTCAAGACTTTTGCCGGTCAAGTACAAAAACTTAGATTTCCCACTATATAATAAGGCAAAAAAATACCCGGACATTTCGTCCGGGTATCGTATAAACTACATTAACTTCTTGAACATCTCTCTGAACTGCCCAAGGTCAGCCGGTCTGGGATTGCCGGGTGCACAGGCATCAGCCGCTGCGGATTCGCAGAGGAAATCAAGATCCTCTTCTTTCAGCTTATCAAGCTTGGTGGGGATGCCCACGTCAACAGAAAGCTGACGCACTGCATCAATCGCTGCCTTTCTGTATGCTGCCTGATCCATTCCATCCGTATTGATGTCAAAAGCTTCCGCGATATGTTTGAACTTATCGCCGGTCGCTTCTGCGTTGAATTCCATAACGATCGGAAGCATCATCGCACATGCAACACCGTGCGGCGTATCATATACAGCGCCGAGCGTATGTGCCATGGAATGCGCAATGCCCAGGCCGACGTTGGAATATGCCATCGCGGTCACATACTGTGCAAGTGCCATTCCTTCACGTCCGTCAGGATCATTATCAACTGCTTTGCGAAGGTTCTTTGCGATCAGTTTGATCGCCTCAAGGTTGAGGCAATCGGAAAGTTCCCAGGCCGCACCGGTCGTATACCCTTCGATCGCATGCGTCAGCGCATCCATACCGGTTGAAGCTGTAAGCCCTTTGGGCATCGAAGACATCATATCGGGATCAACGACAGCCACATCGGGGATATCGTTCGGGTCTACGCAAACGAATTTACGTCTCTTCTCTACATCGGTGATAACATAGTTGATCGTCGACTCTGCGCCGGTACCGCCCGTCGTCGGAACAGCGATCGTAAATACCGTACGCTTTCTGGTCGGTGCAACGCCTTCAAGTGAACGTACATCGGCAAATTCCGGATTGTTGACAATAATGCCGATCCCCTTACCGGTATCCATGGAAGAACCGCCACCGATCGTGATCATGAAGTCAGCGCCGGAAGACTTGTAAGCCTCCACACCGTTCTTGACATTCTCGATCGTCGGATTCGGCTTGATATCGGAATACAGATAGAAATCGATCCCGTTCTTCTTTAAAAGATCCGTCACCTTTGCGGTAACACCAAACTTTACAAGGTCGGGATCCGATGCGACAAACGCCTTCGTGAGGCCTTTGGCCTTCACAATGCCCGGAATCTCCTCAATAGCACCGTGTCCATGATACGATATTCCGTTTAACACGAAACGATTAACACCCATGTGAACTACCTCCTTCTCAAAACCATAACCTGTTGTAACCCTCCCGCCTCTGGTGCGGTTGCTCTTATATTATACAGTTTTCATCTTGAAAATGTACAAACTTCACAGTCAAGTTTTGGAAAAATAGTCACTTTCTTATCTGATCACGCCCGCGTACTCGTAGCCGGCTTCCGTAACAGCCGCCTTGATGCTTGCTTCGTCCACATCCTTTGTGGTTGTGATCGTTACAAGATTCTTTTCATGGTCAGCAACCACGCTCTCGATCCCGTCGATCGCCTCAAGTGCCTTCTTTACATGTGCTTCGCAGTGTGCGCACATCATTCCATTTACTGTGATCTTCATTTCGTTTCCTTCCTTTCTGATCTCTGTTGTTGTTTGTTTGATCAGGTTCCCTTGCACGGGCGTCCCGATCGCTTTGTCTTTTGTATTGTCATACGGCCTCACCAGATTCAGGCGAAGCGCATTTGATACCACGCAAAAACTGGATAATCCCATCGCCGCCGCACCGAAGATCGGA
>JAIKWO010000130.1 GCA_024684675.1 Lachnospiraceae bacterium | reverse complement strand
CATCCAAACGGATGTCCTTTTTTCATGCGGAAGGGGACTTGAACTCAAGGCTTTTTCATTTTTGTTATATTATATAAACTCCTTTGATTCCAAAATCATATCGACAATATTCAGGTGTTTCACCCCGCTTCGGCGCTGAAGTAACTTGTCCATTGTGAGCAAATACTTAGGATACCCGTCTGATATTTTTTCTAGCGAACGATATTCTCTCTCTTCCGTGATATTCTTGCCATTCTCGTCATAATTGTCATTGTCAATGGTGCGCGCAACTTGTACATACGAATATTCATCGGCATTCTTACGCAATATAAAATCGACCTCCAGTTTGCCAATCTTACCGATACTCGTTTTGTAACCGTTGGACCTAACATAGTTATAAACTATATTCTCCAAAACGGGACCATAGTTTATTCTTCCGTCAGTATTCCTTGCAAAGTAGAAGCTCAGGTCTGAAAGATAATACTTTTCTTCACCGTTCAAAGACTTCTTGCTCTTCATATCAAAACGCTGACATTTCGACAGTATCTTGGCATTTTCCAATATTTCCAGATACGTATAAATTGTTCGCTTGGTAACGCTTTCTCCGTTTTTGCCGAGATACTCGCAGATTGAGTTAACCGAAGTTGTAGATCCGAAGTTGTTGATTATATATGTTTGTACTTTTTGGAACAGCGCCTTTTTTCGGATCTTCCTGTTTGTTTTTATATCTTTGTCATATATTTCATCGATTATACTATTAACATACGCCATCTTCTCATCGTAAGTATCGTATTTTACCGACAAAGGGAACCCACCTTCGGTGATATATTGTATAAATTCCCCCTCCATATCAGGATTAATTGCTTTGCCAAAGAAGCCCTTAATTCCGATATATTCGTCAAATGTAAGCGTTCGCATTTCAAACTCGATATACCTGCCGGTCAGTTTGGTAGTAAGTTCACCTGATAGAAGATAAGAGTTACTTCCGGTGATAAAAATAGAATAATCACCTTCTTCTCTGTAGGCGTTGATTGTTTCCTCAAATCCTTTAACGTTCTGAATCTCATCTATAAACAGGTATTTAACGCCGCTTATCCCGGACGCCTTACTATCGATCAATTCCTCCAATTTTTCACTGGTTTTGATAGATTTAAACGGCTTCCTATCCAGATGAATGTATATGATATTCTTCTCATCAGTGCCTTGAGACACTAGTTCATCGCAAATCATTTCCATGAGAGAAGATTTTCCGCAACGTCTTACACCAGTAATGACTTTAATCATATCTACATCGCCATAAAATCCTCTTAGGCGTTTTAAATATTTTTCTCGTTTGTATAGTTCCTTCATATTTGTTCTTCCAGTCTTCTTGTATAATCAAACCGCTTTTGGCTCATACATATGATATCATAATTGCGGAGTTAATGAAACTTTTTTTGCTTTTTTTCAAATTTGTTTCGTTAACTGCCGTTTTCGAAGCTCTGGGGGACGGGGTTAATGGCTCATAATTGCAATATCGATCTTCGGATTTCTTCATAGAAGTCCGAGGATTCTTTTTTGCTGTCGTGTGCAGGATGAGCCTTACATCTGCTGATTCAGGAGCTTCTGCGCTTTCAGTGCTTCCGCTTCCGGATCATATGGGCTGGTCATCGGAAGGAGCGGGCACGTAATCTTTACAACACTCATGAAAGGACGCGATGGATACAGATTATACCGAAGAATAGGGTTTTACGATAAAAAATCTCGAAATCCCTTTAGTGCAAGCCTCTAAATGCCGATAACAATATTGGGAAAACAGATGGCAGTACTATGGGGAAAATAACATGTCAGGCATGAGCGTAGTCGCACATAATTTGCAGGCAATGGCGGCGAACCGTTACCTGGGGATTACAGGCGGCAATCAGGCAAAAAGTACAGAAAAGCTCTCATCGGGATATAAGATCAACAGGGCGGCAGATGATGCGGCCGGCCTTGCCATCTCCGAAAAGATGCGAAAACAGATACGCGGTCTTACGCGTGGGACGACCAACGCGGAGGACGGCGTTTCTATGTGTCAGATCGCGGATGGCGCGTTAAATGAAGTACATGATATGATTCACCGCATCACAGAGCTTTCCGTACAGTCGGCAAACGGCACGAACAGTGCTGCGGATCGCCAGGCGATCCAGGCTGAGGTGGATCAGATCATCGGCGAGATCGACAGGGTTTCCGAGACATCCAAATTCAATGAAATCTACCTTTTTAAGCCCAATCTGGGCATCGGACAGTCCGGTTCAAACACGATCACAAATGAGGAGATCGTGAATCAATTCTTAACCGGCACATATCCCACGATTACCAATCCGGTCGACGGAATCACCAAGGAGCATGCAAAAGGTCTTATGAGCGTTTTAAGCAGCATGCTGATTGCAGATGAGTTTGCAAAGATGGACTTAGAAATCAAGGCAGAGCCGGACGATGAGATGAGACGTGCAGGCGAATTGCTTATGCTTTCGCATGATAACATGTGCCGGCTATGCTCCGTTATGGTGGATCCAAATGCTATTGTAACACAGCCAAACGGCGTGTACGATCCGGATGAGAAAACCGATGATTACATCAATCAAAAAATAGTCTTTAACAAGCTTTATTCGGATGTTTTTGCAACAGACAGCGAGACACTTAAGCTTACAGCTACTCTTATGACTACAAGCGTGGAATTTAAGTGGGCTGACCATCGTGATGCAAAGGGGAATCGAATTCAGAATCTGGAGCGAGCCATTTTTGAGGCAGGTGACTATTCGCCTTACTACAATATGAACGAAGCCCCGCTTGACTGGCTGAAAGGACAAGGGGCTTTGGTATGTGATATTTTGAAGAATAACGGGCGCATTTCCGATGGAAAGTATACAGGTACCGGCGACTACGGCGCATCAGAGTTTGCACGCCTTGCTGTCAATTACATGAGTAAAGCCGAGCCGTCTCTTACAAGCGGCAGGCTTCGCGACTTATACAGAGAGCTTATCGGCGGCGGTTCGCAGACCTCCAGAGAGCGGACAGCAGTTGCAATCTATAAGTATATGTACGGACTCGAAGAGGGCGGCGACGGCTTTAACCGCACCAGGATCCAGTCCGGCGCAGATTGCGGAGATGAGATCTTCATCGATATCAGACCGATGGATGCTTCTATTTTAGGCATCGCAGGTCTTGATGTATCAACCGAGAATGGCGCCACGGGTGCCATCGACACAGCAGGGGAGGCTCTTAAGAAGCTCTCTGCCATGCGTAGCCTCATAGGTGCGCAGCAGAATCGCCTCGAGCATACAATCGCGAACCAGAAGAACATCATCGAGAATACGCAGCATTCCGAATCCGTGATCCGCGATACGGACATGGCAGAGGAGATGGTCAGATTTTCCAAGGAGAATATCCTGCAGCAGGCCGGACAGTCCATGCTTGCGCAGGCGAACCGGTCGACGGAAGGGGTTCTGGCATTGCTTAGATGAGCGCGTTGGCGAAGCACCGGTGGTAGTAGCAGAATAATGGAATTACAGAGGTCTTCTCATCACTGAGAGGGGCCTCTTTTTCGTTGGCGGCGGGGCTTTCCATAAGGTATAATATTTTCTGTAGAAATGTTGTATTGTAGGGCGTATGATAAAATAAATTCACCCAAAAGTATTTTGTTTTGAACGAGAGGAAAGCGATGAACAGAATAGAACGGAGAACTTGGAGGGTAATATTTGTAAAGCGCATAACCATGGCTTTTTTGAGCATCTTTGTTGCCTCGGCATTGATGATGACAGGTTTTGCCGGGATATATCCGACGCTGGCTCTGGCGGAGGAGAGTGTCATTACCGGGGCAGTGCCGGCTGAGAATACCGAGGCAATGACTGCCGAGAGTACCAATGCGCCGGCGCCATCAAATACTGAGACGCCCGGCATTGACGAGTACAATCGTTTAATGCTTGAAAAGATCAATGCGTATCGTGTGGCGAACGGTCTGCCTGCACTGGAAATGCGCAGCGAACTGCTCGATGTGGGCAATGGTCGTGTTGCTGAAATCGTTACAAGTTTTAGCCATACAAGACCGAATGGCAAATCATTCAAAACGATCTATCAAGAATTGGGGCATGGCAACATATTTCGGCGATTTGGTGAAAATATCTTCTGGTGCAACGGTTGGGATTTTGATACAGATGGCGATGCGAACGCATACGTTGAATTTATTTTTCAAAGTTATGTTGGTAGCCCGGGCCATAACGCGAATATGCTCAAGCCTCATTGGAAATATTATGGCGGCGCATTTCTGACCGACCGCGATAACTGCTTTAATATCCAAGTATTTGCAAGTTAGCATTTTGCATCGGCTCCCATGTATGTACAAAAAGAGTAAAGAAGTATGACCTCCGGTTGAAAGTTTTTCACTTGTGAATGAAAAAAGGTTCACAAGTGTTTTTTTTGCGTTATACTAGCGTTTGAATAAACTTGGAGGTAGTTCTATGAAAAAAGTAAGTGAATTTGTTGGAAAATTTATGGCGGTCATCGTTCTGGTGGTTGCTGCACTGGCCTTGTTTGTACCGGGCACATGTTTGTGGGTAGAGACATCCTGGATCAACTATCTGCTCATGGTTGTTATGTTCGGTATGGGTCTTACATTGAAGTTCGGTGACTTCGCGATCGTGTTTAAGCGTCCGAAGGATATTCTGATCGGCTGCGTTGCACAGTTTACGATTATGCCTCTTCTTGCATTCGGACTCGGCAAGGCATTCGGCCTTGATCCTGCGCTTCTTGCAGGCGTGATCCTGGTTGGTACCTGCCCCGGCGGTACGGCAAGTAACGTTATGACATATCTGAGCAAAGGTGATGTGGCGCTGTCTGTCGGCATGACGAGTGTGAATACGCTTTTGGCACCGTTCCTGACACCGGCGATCACCTATCTGCTCTTAAAGACAACCGTTACGGTAGATGTGATGAGCATGTTCCTTTCGATCATCAAGGTTGTCATCGTTCCGATTGCACTCGGTTTTATCATCAACAAGCTGTGGGGCAAGTTTACAGAGAAAGTTGCGGATGTACTGCCGCTTATCTCTGTTGCGGCGATCACGCTGATCGTAGCCGCTGTTGTATCACACAACGCAGAGAGAATCTTAGAGACAGGGGCGATCGTATTCGTGATCGTTATCCTTCACAATGTCCTTGGTTATGTGGTTGGATATGTTCTCGGCCTTGTATTGAAGATGACCATGCCGCGTAAGAAAGCGCTTGCGATCGAGATTGGTATGCAGAACTCCGGTCTTGCAACATCCCTTGCAGGTACGGCATTCCCTGATCTTGCAATGGCAACGGTACCGGGCGCGATTTTCTCCGTATGGCACAATATTTCCGGTGCTCTTCTTGCAAATGTTTTCAGAAGAATGGGTGAAGAGTAAAAAAGTTTTTCAATTTTTCTGAATTTGTATTATGATAGAGAGTGATTGATAACAAAGCTATCTGGTAGTTAGGTCTGTTCAATATGATGAGGAGGGAATATGACTATGAAAAAGCTATTTGCGATTGCTATGGCAGGAATGCTGACACTTGGTCTTACAGCTTGCGGTTCTGCGGGCGGTGCTGCGCAGAGTGCAGGCGGATCGGCATCCGGTGATACGATTAGGATCGGTATCTTTGAGCCTTCAACAGGTGACTCTGCATCCGGCGGAAAGAAAGAGATCCTTGGCATGCAGTATGCAAATGCCGAGACACCTACGGTTGAAGTCGGCGGAAAGACATATAACGTTGAACTTGTTATTGCCGATAACGGTTCATCTGCGGATAAGGCACCTTCGGCTGCTTCCGAACTTGTCGGCAAAGATGTATCTCTTGTTCTCGGTTCTTACGGATCGGGCGTTTCCATGGCAGGCGGGCCGAAATTTGAAGAGGCAGGACTTGCTGCAATCGGTGTTACCTGCACCAATCCGAACGTAACGGCAGGCAACGATTACTACTTCAGAATCTGCTTCCTGGACAACTTCCAGGCAGATGTTCTTGCAAACTTTGCAAAGGAAAAATTCTCTGCTAAGAAAGCGTATTGCCTTGGTGAGAACGGTAATGAGTACGACCAGGGTCTGATCGCGTTCTTTAAGCAGGTATTTGAAGGCGCGGGCGGAGAAGTGATCGCTGACTCATTCCCTACCAACAACTCTGACTTTACATCCTATCTGAACAAAGCAAAGAGCGAAGGCGCGGATGTTATCTTTACACCTGTATCGATTGCTTATGCTAAGCAGATCATGGAGCAGGCGGCTTCGCTTGACATTGCGATCCCGTTCCTTGGTTCCGATACACTGGATGACAACATGGTTCTCGAGGCAACCAAGGGAACTAAGCTGCAGCTCTTCGTTTCCACCTTCTATCAGGAGGGCGGTTCCGAGAAGTTCGATAAGGGCATCAAAGATTATATTAAGAACAATGCCGATGCCATGACTGCAAACGGTGGTAACGATACGATCTCTGCTGTAACGGCAATGGGTTACGATGCATACTATGTTGCACTTGAGGCAATCAAGGCAGCAGGCTCGGGCGACAAGGGCGCTATCAAAGCGGCGATCCCCGGCGTGAAGTATGACGGTGTATCCGGCTCGATCGCATTTGATGAGATCGGCGATGCCGTACGCGATACTGCTTATATCAAGACAGCAGACACCGCTACAGGCGAGTGGGCATTTGAAAAAGTTCAGACAGGTTCTTCCGCAAAATAGCGAGCCTGCGGATCTGAACGATCATACTCTTAAGGATAAAGACTTATGGAATACATTATCTCAGTTTTGCTCTCCGGCATATCGGTCGGCGGGCAGTATGCCCTGATCGCAGTCGGCTACACGCTTGTATATGGTATCCTTCGCCTGATCAACTTTGCGCACGGCGATGTGTTTATGGTAGCCGGACTCATGGGAATCTACTTCACGGCGACGATGCCGATCGGTGAATCGCTGCCGCTTGTGATCCTGTTGACCGTGCTTTTGGGATTTGTGATTGAAAGAGCAGCTTACAAGCCGCTTCGTGATGCCCCCAGAATGTCGGTTATGATCTCTGCGATCGGTGTCAGCTACCTTCTGCAGAATACGGCGACCTATGTGACCGGCGGACAGCCGATGACATATCCGTCTATCCCGTTTCTTCAGGATACGGTAAATGTAGCGGGAACGCAGACAAAATGGGTTGTCATCATCACACCGTTCCTGGTACTGGCGCTTGTATTTGCGCTCACACAGCTGATCAATCATACAAAGGTCGGAATGGCCATGCGAGCGGTGTCCAAGGATTTTGAGACCAGCAGACTCATGGGCATCAAGATCAACAGCGTGATCTCTGCGACCTTTATCATTGGATCGGCGCTGGCGGCGATCGGTTCGATCCTGTATTTTACAAACTATCCTGCAATTACGCCTATGGCCGGAGCAATGCCCGGCCTTAAGGCTTTTGTTGCGGCTGTTTTCGGCGGGATCGGTTCTATTCCGGGAGCCGTGATCGGAGCGTTTCTGATCGGAATCTGTGAGACCATCATCAAAGGTTTGCCTTCGGCATGGGATGTAACCGTGTTTTCCGATGCATTCACCTTTGCGCTTCTGATCATCATTCTCGTATTTAAACCGCAGGGTCTCTTCGGGGAAGCTGCTACGGACAAGGTATAAATTATGAAACAGAAAAAAACTTCACGAAAGACGGTCATCGCGATCGGGATCGTATTGCTCGCTGTTGTTCTGCTTGAAAACATCAGTGCGATGATCCCTGATCTTCCGCAGGTACTGCAGCCGACAAGTCCGCTGTTTACGGTTTTGAAAAAAGCAGCGGTCTACTCTTTGGTTGCCGTATCCATGAACCTGCTGAATGGTTTCACCGGATTATTTTCACTGGGACAGGCGGGCTTCATGCTTCTTGGTGCTTATACATATGCGATCCTGACGGTTCCTGCTGTGCAGAAAGACCAGGTATACTATCTCTTCGGCGGTTGCGCGATACAGTCTTCGATCATAGATGCGCTGGGTGCAGTGTTCGGAAGCGAGGGAGCGGGTGGCGCGATCAGCATGATCGTCGGCTGCTTTGCGGCGCTCTTGCTGGCAGGCTGCGTTGCGGCTTTCTTTGCTTACCTGATCGGGATTCCGGTACTTCGATTAAAAAGTGATTATCTGGCGATCGCAACGCTTGGTTTTGCGGAGATCCTGCGCGCCATCTTTCAGTGGCAGAAGCTTGGCAGGATCACGAACGGCGCGAATATGATCAAGGGATTTCCCACTTTCTCAAGCTTCAACATCACGGATGCATCCGGCAATGTATTGGTGAGATTATCCACGTTTGTACCGTTTCTCGTTTCTTCCGTATGTATTGCGATCATCGTCCTTCTGATCCACAGCTCTTACGGGCGTGCGTTCAAGTCGGTACGCGATGATGAGATCGCGGCGGAAGCAATGGGAATCAGTCTGTTCAAGCATAAGATGATGTCGTTCGTGATCTCCAGCTTTTTTGCGGGAGTCGGCGGCGCGCTGTTTGCCATGTATGTAGCCAATGCGCAGGCCAAAGCCTTTACTTCCGTTATGACATACGAGATCCTTCTGATCGTCGTGATCGGTGGGATCGGTTCCGTCAGCGGGAGCGTTCTTGCAACATTCCTATATGTGGCATGTTCCGAGTGGTGGCTCAGATTCCTTGACAGTGAGCAGTTTATCGGAGATTTTAAGGTTCCGCTTCTTGGGAACGGCTTCAGAATGGTTATATTTTCCATCGTGATCATGGTGATCGTGCTGTTTTTCTCACAGGGCATCATGGGCAACAATGAGATCAGCCTCAGCGGACTCATGAAAAAACTGTCCGGAAAACGCGAAAGGAAATCTTAAACTATGGGAAATGCATTACGACTTGAAAATGTAACAATGCAGTTTGGCGGCGTTGTTTCTGTGAATAACCTGACACTTGAGGTTCCCGAGCATAAGATCATCGCGCTGATCGGTCCGAACGGAGCCGGCAAGACGACGGCATTTAACTGTATCACCGGTGTGTATCGACCGACCAACGGTCTGATCGAGTTTATGGGACAGCCGATCGTCCGGAATCATCCGACAGGCAAAGCAGCGAAGAACTACAAGGGCGAGAATGCGGAAATGTACGCAAAGGAATCGCTTTTGGCACCGACGCCCGATCAGATCACAGGTCTCGGCATTGCCAGAACCTTCCAGAATATCCGTCTTTGGAAGAGCATGACGGTATTTGATAATGTTTTGATCGCAAAGCATCAGCACGCGAAGCAGAACGTTTTCTCGGCGATCTTCAGAAGGAACATTGAAGAAGAGAAGCGCATGCGGGATGAGACCATGGAGCTTCTTATCGAGCAGGGGCTTGATGCATACAAGGATGAACTTGCGGTCAGTTTGCCGTACGGACTTCAAAGGCGACTGGAGATTGCAAGAGCACTTGCCACAAAACCGAAACTTCTTCTTCTGGATGAGCCTGCTGCAGGTATGAATCCGCAGGAAACGAATGAGCTTGCGGATTTTGTCCGTCAGATCCGAGACAAATACGACCTGACGGTCTTCCTGATCGAACATCACATGGATCTTGTCATGAATATCTCGGACTACATCTATGTCATTGATTTCGGAAGCGAGAT
>JAIKWO010000109.1 GCA_024684675.1 Lachnospiraceae bacterium | reverse complement strand
GCAAGCGATTCACTCGAAAAGCTGTCAAATCCCGCATTCGTAAAAGCCGCCACGGCTACAAAAAGCGCATGAAATAAGCCCTCCGCAGGATCAAAATCTCCCGTAAACCGGATCGCCAGAAGCAAAAAGCCAAGGAATTCAAAACCGAGCGTATATAATACGATCCGCTTCAAATATCCGTTAATATCATCATAGCCATGCTTACCGGCTGCATCCGCAAGTGCGCGCAGTTCCCTAAAGCTTGCCTTGCGTTGCCCCGTATTCAAAACAAGCGCCACAAACGTCATGAGCCCCAGGCCGCCCACCTGCATGAGAACAAGCAGCACGGCACGGCCAAACATCGTATACGTATCCGCTACCGTAACCGGTGTAAGCCCCGTTACGCATACGGCGCTCGTAGCCACAAACAGGTGCGTCAGGTATGATACACCGGATGTCTTCACAGAGATCGGAAGCCATAGAAGAATCGAACCGAGCGCAATGAGCAAAGCAAAGCCCGCGATCAGGATCGTCACGATCCGATAGCGGCTAATTAACTGTTCCAACACGGTTCGTTGTTTGATCAGGCCCATTCCTTTATCCGTTTTATTGTTATATCCAAAGCTCACGTTACCGATCCTCTTTACGCATTTGGTTCTCCACACGTTCATTATTATAACACATCCTAAATTGATGTTTGCTTGAAAATGGAAGAAGTATTATGCTATGCTCATTAGGATTTCCTTATTGAATATCGCATTTTGGAGGCACTTCATACTATGATCTTTAAAAAGATTTTTTCCATGCTTTGTAATTTTCTTCTGTTTTTATTTATGTTTCTTGGCATCCTGCTTGCTTTTACGGCAAGATGGTTTATTAAAACCTGGGGATTGCTCACGATTGACGAGATTGTATATCATATGAAATCCTCAATCAGCGGAACGAACACAGACATGATCAAAGAGTATGTTTGGGGTTATGGAATTTACGCCTTCCTGCTCACACTGCTCCTCTATGGTATACTGCTGTTCTTTTCCCATAAAAAGCCGGCACACCGCATTCTCTCCCGTATCGTCATGATCGCAATCGGTCTTTGCAGTATGATCTATGCATACCTCGCGATCGATTCTGCCATCGGTGTGACTTACTATGTCAAGCAGGAGCTGTTTGGCGCCGACGCAAATCAAAGCGATTTTATCGCCGACAACTATGTAGATACTGCTTCGACTCCCATTGATTTTCCGCAAGTAAAAAGAAACCTGATCTATATTTATATGGAGTCTATGGAATCCACCTATTCCGATACCGCAAACGGTGGTGCTTTTGAAAAAAGCCGCATTCCGGGTCTCACCGAATTGGCTAAGCATAACGAAAACTTTTCCGGTAAAGATGCAAGATTAAACGGCGGCATATCTCTTCCCGGTTCCAACTGGACCATGGCGGGTATCTTTGCGCAAACCTCAGGACTTCCCCTGAAAGTGCCGCTTTCTATGAACAGAATTGAAAAGCAGGACGACTTTTTCCCGACCATCTCCACGTTGGGAGACATTTTGCAAAAACAGGGCTACAACCAGACTTTCATGCTCGGCTCCAACGCTGATTTCGGCGGTCTGAAGCTCTATTTTTCCGGGCACGGAGACTACCGGATCAAAGACTATAACTATGCCATTGATAACGGCATTCTGCCTGAAGACTATTTTGAATTTTGGGGATATGAGGACGAAAAGTTATATGAATATGCGAAAGAAGAGCTCACCGCTTTGTCCGCAGAAGATGCTCCGTTTAATTTTACCATGATCACGGCGGACACGCATTTCGAGGACGGATACGTATGTCGGTTGTGTGATAACACATTTGGCGACGACCAGTATTCCAATGTAATCACATGTGCGGACAGGCAAGTTATATCCTTTGTTGAATGGATTCAGGCGCAGGATTTTTACAAGAATACGACCATTATTATATGCGGGGATCACCCAACCATGGACAGCGACTTCTGTAAGGATGTACCTTCGGATTATCAGAGAACCACCTTCATGTGCATTCTAAATCCGGCTGCTTCGCGAGCAGATGATTCGGAAAGACGTGTTTTTTCTACAATGGACATGTTCCCCACCACGCTGGCTGCGATGGGATGCACCATTGACGGTGATCAGCTCGGTTTGGGCGTTAACCTTTTTTCGAATAAAGAGACTTTGACTGAACGATACAGCCTGCCTGTAATCAAGACAGCGTTGTCCCGCACCTCGCCCTTTATCAATCAGTTATCTTCTCTTTCTATCAAAGAACAGGATCTGGAGGAGGCGAAGGAAAAAGTAAAAATGGTCTTTTCCGATGAAGACGGGCATATTCGCTTTACCATTCGAAAGCTCTCAAGCAGGTTCAGTCTTGAATCCGTAGATCAGCTTTCGTTCCGCTGCACCTATCAGGATCCAAGCACAGGCAATCCGGTTGAACAGACATATGAATGCGACGTCATGCAGGAATTTGAAAATGACCCCGAATACTTTATCGGCACGGCTGTAACCGATATTCCTTACGATCAGTTCCGGAATGTCACCGTCTCCGTATCCATTTCGGTCGCAGAATTCAAAGATTATCATCTGTGTGATTTTAAATATAATCCGCAAGAATCCGAATTTATTGTTGAAGGCATTGAATAAGACGAATTTTAAAAACGCCCTGCCGGGCGCGTAACCTAAAAAGGATGGGCTTGCTGCCCATCCTTTTTTAGGAAAAAGTTTTGTACCATGTACTGTGCTACATTTACTGAAGTAAGGACATAACGCCCTGAGTAGCCTGATTTGCCTGAGCCAGCATCGACTGACCTGCCTGCTGAAGGATGTTGTTCTTGCTGTACTCAACCATCGCTTCTGCCATATCTGTATCACGGATACGAGATTCAGCTGCTGTGGTGTTCTCAACGATGTTGTCCAAGTTAGCAATTGTGTGCTCTAATCTGTTCTGGATAGCACCAAGTGCGGATCTCTGTGCGGATACTTTTGCTACTGCATCTGCGATCGCATCGATTGCGTATGTTGCGGTTGTACCGCCTACTTCCTCATCTGAGCCCACTACATCGATACCTTCGATTCCGAGATATCTGGAGCTCATGGTCTCGATCTCAACGCCGATCTTATTGGTCAGATCTGCATCAGCACCAACATGAAGGTTGAACTGAAGAGCCTTTGCTACTTCTACTGTGCCGGGCGTGATCTTGAACTGGTTGTCTGCATCGCCCTGTACTACAGTCGGGTTGGCACCGCCAATCTTGTTCGCATCCTCGAAAGCTTTGATCGCAAAATCCTTTGCATCACCCATTGTCATCTCAGAGCCATCGCCCTTCGGATTCGAATCAACGATCTTGAAGGTCTTGCCTGCAATTGTAACAGTACCGCCGGTCTGGAAGTTATCGATCGTAAATGTATAGGAACCGTCATTAGCCTTCTCACCCATGGTGCCTTTGATACCTGCATCGTGAACGTTCAGTGTAATGGTCTTTGTGCCGCCATCAGCTGCACCTTTCAGAAGGTATGTCTCGTTGAATTTCGTTGTCTCTGCAACACGGTCGATCTCTGTTGTCAGCTGCTTAATCTCTGCCTGAATCGCTTCACGGTCATCTTTGCTGTTTGTGCCGTTTGCTGCCTGAACTGCCAGTTCATTCATACGCTGCAGCATGGAG
>JAIKWO010000107.1 GCA_024684675.1 Lachnospiraceae bacterium | reverse complement strand
AAAAAGTCCTTGCAAACTAAATGATATTATACTATAATCATTCTTGCGTTGTAAATCAATACAGTGCAAATGCGCGATTAGCTCAGCTGGCAGAGCACCTGACTCTTAATCAGGGTGTCCAGGGTTCGAACCCCTGATCGCGCATCTTTTTTTTACCCTTCTTTTCTGAGGAGTGTTGTTTACACTCTAATATAACAATTAAGGCGAGAGGAGCATTCCTCTCGCCTTTCTTTTTTCGATCAGTCTTCCGGATTTTTTGAATATAAGATCTTTAAGATGATCGGTGTCGATATGGATGAAACGATGATCAGCAGGATAACTGATGTAAAATATACCGGCTCCATCATTCCGACCGACAATCCTTTTTGCGACACGATCAATGCTACTTCACCTCGCGTCATCATGCCGACGCCGATCTTCAAAGCATCTTGATTGGAGAATCGACACAGTTTACCCATCAGACCGCATCCGATGATCTTGCTCAAAAGGCCTACCACTACAAATCCGATCGAGAACAGCAGGATATCCATATCAAGATTACTGATATTGGTCTTTAAGCCGATGCTCGCAAAGAAGATCGGGCCAAACAGCATATAGGAATTGATATCCATCTTTTCATCAATGTAATCAGAGTCCTTCAATGAGCATAAGATGATCCCGGCAAAATATGCACCGGTGATATCAGCAATCCCAAAGTACTCTTCCGCAACATATGCCATTGCAAGACAAAACGCCAGACCGGCGATCGGGATACGTCTCGTATGTGGATAGCGCTTATCAACCCATTTAAATACATGATAAGCAATGAATCCGACTACGATCGAAAATACAAAGAACAGAACCGTATGAACGATCACAAGCATCGGGTCGGAATCCGGATTCTTAAATCCGATAACAAATGTCAGAACGATGATGCCGATGATATCATCGATGATCGCGGCGCTTAAGATCGTCGTTCCGACTTTTCCTTTCAGCTTGCCCATCTCTTTTAATGACTGAACCGTGATGCTGACAGATGTCGCCGTTAGGATCGTGCCCATAAAGACTGCTTTATAAAAGCCATCGCTACCCCACGGCTGAGTCCCGTAAAAACAAAAATACAGTATCGCACCGCAAACAAGCGGAATAAAAACACCGCAACAAGCGATCAAAAATGCGATCGGTCCGGTTTTTAAGAGTTCCTTTAAGTCTGTCTCCAGTCCGGCTGAGAACATCAAAAGGATTACACCGATCTCTGCCATCTGTGTGAGAAAATCAGTTTGCTGCACGAATCCCAAAAGACAAGGACCGATAATGAGACCCGCCAGGATCTCACCTACTACCTGCGGCGCTTTACATTTACGTGCAACGATCGCCATAAATTTTGCGGCGATGATAATGATCGCCAGGTCTCTGAATACCAAATACGCTTCCATGATAAATCCTTTCATAATCATAGATGCGAAAGGGCCCCTCATCCCTTTCGCATCCTGTTGATAATAACTACTCTTCGTCTTCTTCAACGGGCAGCGTTACTTCTTCATCATCGTCATCAATGATACCGCCACGCTCGTCTTCAGGAATCTCCTCCATTGCATCTTCCACGTTGTCAAATTCCTGATCTCCGTTGGATACTTTCTCACGTACTTTTGCAATCTTAGCAACCGTAACGTCTTTATCAAGGTTGATCAGTTTAACACCCGATGTAATCCTCTTTAAGACCGAAACATCCGCCATTCTGATCTGAATAATGATACCGCCTGTCGTGATCATCATGATCTCATGCTCGTCGTTTACCGCTTTGATGCCGACTACATCACCGGTCTTCTCCGTGATCTTGTAGCATTTCACACCTTTCCCACCACGGTTCTGGATATTAAATTCGGATAATTCCGTTCTCTTACCCATACCGTTTGCGGATACGATCAGAAGGGAATCACCCTGGTGATCGAGCTGCATGCCGACGATCCTGTCATCTTTATTTAAGTGCATACCGATGACACCCATGGATGCACGACCCGTTCTTCTGACATCAGTCTCTTTAAATGCGATACACATACCTTTCTGCGTTACCAGATAGATGATCGTTTCGGCATCGGTTGTTTTTACTTCAATCAGCTCATCATCATCACGAAGATTGATCGCATTCAGACCGTTCTTTCTGATATGACTGTATTCCTGAATAGATGTTTTCTTAACGATACCCTTTGCAGTGACCATAAACAGATTCTTCTCTTCGGAGAAGGACTGAACGGGGATCATCGCGCTGATCTTTTCTTCCGGATTGAGCTGAAGGAGATTCACGATCGCCGTTCCGCGCGCGGTTCTGCTCGCTTCGGGGATCTCGTACGCCTTCATTCTGTATACACGACCGAAATTCGTAAAGAACATCAGATAATTGTGCGTTGTTGTCATCAGAAGATCTTCGATGAAATCATCTTCGATGGTCTGCATGCCTTTGATGCCCTTACCTCCACGGTTCTGGCTCTTGAAATTATCAACCGTCATGCGTTTGATATATCCGAGGTTTGTAAGTGCGATCACGGTGTTTTCCTTCGGGATCAGATCTTCCATGGAAATATCATATGCGTCAAATCCAATCTTGCTCTTTCTGTCGACACCGTATTTATCAGAGATCGTCATGATCTCTGTACGAATTACACCAAGGAGAACTTTTTCATCGGCAAGGATCAACTTTAATTCTTCGATCTTCTTTAAGAGTTCCTGGTGCTCATTCTCAATCTTTTCGCGCTCTAAGCCGGTCAGTGTCTTCAAACGCATATCAACGATCGCCTGCGCCTGCGGATCGGTTAGACCGAAACGCTCCATCAACGCATCTTTTGCCGCCTGCGTATTGGCGCTGCCTCTGATGATCGCGATCACTTCGTCGATGTTATCGAGTGCGATCAATAATCCCTGTAAGATATGATCACGCTCTTCCGCTTTATTGAGATCGTATTTTGTTCTTCTGGTAACGACATCCTTCTGATGAAGCAGGTAAAGCTTCAGCATATCAAGGATATTCAAGATCTTCGGCTCATTGTTGACAAGTGCCAGCATGATGATACCGAATGTATCCTGCATCTGCGTATGTTTGTAGAGCTGATTTAAGATGACATTTGCGTTCGCGTCTCTCCGAAGTTCGATCACGATACGCATACCGTCACGATCGGATTCATCACGAAGATCCGTAATTCCATCGATCTTCTTATCGCGATGCAGTTCCGCAATCTTTTCGATCAATTTTGCTTTATTAACAAGATAAGGCAGTTCCGAAACGATGATCTGGTTCTTTCCGTTCGGAAGTGTCTCAATATCCGTTACCGCTCTGACTTTTACTTTACCGCGTCCTGTTCTGTAAGCTTCTTCGCTTCCTCTTGTTCCAAGGATCACACCGCCTGTCGGAAAATCGGGAGCTTTCACGATATCAAGTAACTCTTCAATCTCTGTCTCTCTGTCCTCCGTTACCTGATTGTCAATGATTTTGACAACCGCAGCGATCACTTCGCGAAGATTATGCGGAGGAATGTTGGTCGCCATACCTACGGCAATACCGGTCGTTCCGTTTACAAGCAGATTCGGAAAACGGCTCGGAAGCACAACGGGTTCTTTTTCCGTCTCATCAAAGTTCGGCGCAAAATCAACGGTGTTTTTATTAATATCCGCGATCATCTCCAGAGAGATTTTGGAAAGTCTTGCTTCGGTATAACGCATTGCCGCCGCACCGTCACCGTCAACGGAACCGAAGTTGCCATGACCGTCGACGAGTACATGGTTCATCGACCAGGGCTGCGCCATGTTAACTAACGAGCCATAGATGGAACTGTCACCGTGCGGGTGATATTTACCCATTGTATCACCGACGATACGTGCACTTTTTCTGTGCGGCTTATCGGGTGTATTGCCAAGTTCCACCATAGAGTAGAGAACTCTTCTCTGTACCGGTTTTAAACCATCCCTTACATCGGGTAATGCACGAGATGCGATAACACTCATTGCATAGTCGATGTAGGAACTTTCCATCGTTTTTCTTAGATCTACTTCGTGGACTTTGTCAAATATTGTATCTTCCACTGTGTTTCCTCCAACGGATAGGTAAGAATATCTCCTTAGATATCCAGATTTTTAACAAATTTCGCGTTTTCTTCAATGAATTCGCGTCTCGGCTCAACCTTGTCACCCATCAATGTGGTAAATGTCAGGTCAACTTCCGATTCTGTCTCTTCATCCATCGTGACACGAAGAAGAACTCGACGCTCGGGATCCATGGTCGTCTCCCAGAGCTGTTCCGCATCCATCTCACCAAGACCTTTGTAACGCTGGATCCTATTGTTCTGATCACGGCCTACTTCTTCAAGGATCTTGTTGAGTTCTTCATCGCTGTACGCATACCAGGTGTTGCGGTTTTTTTCAAGTTTGTAAAGAGGCGGCTGTGCCAGATATACGTAACCCTGTTTGATCAGTTCCGGCATAAAACGGTAAATAAACGTCAACATCAGTGTTGCGATGTGCGCACCGTCAACATCGGCATCGGTCATGATGATGATCTTGTGATAACGGAGTTTGCTGATATCAAAATCATCGTGAATACCGGTACCAAATGCCGTGATCATTGCTTTGATCTCGGCATTGCCGTAAATTTTGTCAAGTCTTGCTTTTTCAACATTCAAGATCTTGCCGCGAAGCGGTAAGATAGCTTGCGTTGCACGACTTCTTGCCGTTTTTGCGCTACCGCCCGCAGAATCACCTTCGACGATATAAATCTCACAGTTTCTGGGATCTTTATCTGAGCAGTCAGCAAGCTTACCGGGAAGAGCAAGTCCGTCAAGGGCGGATTTTCTTCTCGTTAAGTCGCGCGCTTTGCGCGCGGCGTCTCTGGCCCTCTGCGCCAGGATTGATTTTTCACAGATCGTCTTGGCTACACCGGGATTTTGTTCAAGATAATATGTCAGCTGTTCACTGACGATTGAATCAACAGCACCTCTTGCTTCCGAGTTTCCGAGTTTTTGTTTCGTCTGACCTTCAAACTGTGGATCTTCAATCTTTACACTGACAATCGCTGTCAGACCTTCACGAATATCTTCGCCGGAAAGGTTTTGCTCGGAATCCTTTAAATATTTGTTATTTCGAGCATAATCATTAAATGTTTTTGTAATGGCATTTCTGAATCCGGCGAGATGTGTACCGCCTTCGGGTGTATTGATATTATTAACAAAACTGAAGGAACTCTCATTGTAGGAATCATTATGCTGCATTGCGACTTCTACATATACACCGTTTTGCGTTCCTTCAAAATAAAGGACATCTTCATAAAGTGCGGTTTTGCTTTTATTCAGATAAGTAACGAACTCTTTGATACCGCCTTCATAGTGGAATTCCTTGATTAGCGGCTTCGTTTCGCCTGTTTCTTCATCTTTGATACGATCATCCTGAAGAATGATCTTTAAATTCTTGGTCAGGAAAGCCATCTCACGAAGTCTTTGTTTTAAAACATCGAAATCAAAGATCGTTGTCTCCTGAAAGATCGTTCCGTCCGGTTTAAATACAACAGTCGTTCCGGTTTTTTCGGAATCGCATGTACCGACTTCTTTCAGAGGATAGCATACATGACCTCTTTCGTAACGCTGTTTATAGACTTTCGCATCTTTATAGATTGTAACTTCAAGCCAATCGGAAAGTGCATTTACAACAGAAGCACCGACACCATGAAGTCCGCCTGATACTTTGTAACCTCCTCCGCCGAATTTACCGCCGGCATGCAGGATCGTAAACACAACTTCAACAGCCGGTTTTCCGGCTTTATGATTGATACCGACCGGAATACCACGCCCATTGTCTTCAACAGTAACGGAATTATCTTCATTGATTGTTACTTTGATCGTATTACAGTAACCTGCCAATGCTTCATCGACAGAATTATCCACAATTTCATAAACAAGGTGGTGGAGACCTCTGCTTGCCGTTGTTCCAATATACATACCGGGTCTTTTTCTGACCGCTTCTAATCCTTCCAGTATTTGAATTTGGTCAGCACCGTATTCTGCGCTCATAATTTCCTCCTGTCAGAATCCGAAAATTAATTCTCTCCGGTAACGATTCCTTCCGTTACTTTGAAAATCTTATTGATCTGAAAACGATTATTGATAAAATCATCAAGTCCCGTACAGGTGATAATCGTCTGTACATCACCTATACTGTTTAGAAGATAGTTTTGTCTGTTTGAATCAAGTTCCGATAAAACATCATCCAAAAGTAAGACGGGTGTGGTTTTTGCAATCTTTTTTACAAGTTCTATCTCCGACAGCTTTAATGAAAGTGCCGCCGTTCTTTGCTGTCCCTGAGATCCGAATTTTCTGATATCGATATTCCCTACATAAAATGAAAAATCATCACGATGCGGACCGGTTGTTGTCTGCTTTAACGCGATGTCCTTTTCTCTGCGGGACAAACATTTATTTTCAAATGTTTCAATTGAAACATCAGGTTCATAACGGATCACAAGGTCTTCTTTTTCACCGGTTAATTTGTAATGAATATCATGAATGATGGAATTCAGCTGATCCGTAAAATTCATACGTCTCTCAATGATCTTACTACCATACGAAATAAGCTGCTGATCCCAGATCAATAATGTTTCTTTTAAGGATGGGTTTTGTACAATATCTTTTAAAAGCTTGTTTCTTTGATTAACCGTTTTGTTGTAGTGATTCAGATTATATAAATAAAATGGATCAAGCTGGCATAGCTCCATATCCACAAAACGTCGCCTTTCGGAAGGTCCTTCTTTTACAATACTTAAGTCTTCCGGAGAAAACAGAACAACATTCATTATTCCTAACAGATCTGCTGCTTTTTTGATCTTCTGTCCGTTGATCGCAATTCCTTTTGATCTTGATTTTCGAAGATGCATATCGATCTTATAATCCATTTCTTCTTTTTGAAGATAAGTTCTGATATGAGACTCTTCTTCATGAAAACGGATCATATCCGCATCTTTTGTTCCGCGATGCGATTTTGTTGTAGCAGAAAGATAAATCGCTTCAAGAATATTGGTTTTTCCTTGTGCGTTATCACCATATAGAATATTGGTTCCGTGATCAAAATTGATATTTAATGATCTATAATTTCTGAAGTTGGATAATTCAAGTGAATTGATGATCATTACTTACTTTCAATCCTGATCTGTTTTCCGTTAAATTCAACAACATCACCGGGTCTTATTTTTTTACCGCGTTGCAATTCTTGGACACCGTTTACTTTTACATTTCCTTCAATGATCGCATATTTTGCATCAACACCGCTACCGCAAAGACCTGCAGCTTTAAGCACCTGGCCGAGTTTTATAAATTCATCATTGATTGTAAAAGTTTCCATTTTTATTACCTAACTATGATACTGTTGTAAAGTTTACGGGAAGGATAAGATAAATATATTTTTCGTTTGCATCTCTGATAAAGCAAGGCGTTTTAGGATTAACCATATAAAGTTCAACTTCTTCGTCATCAATTACTTTTAATGCATCAATCAGGAATTTAGGATTAAACCCGATCATAATATCTTTACCTATCTTTTCGATATCGATCTCCTCGTCCATGCTACCGATTGCAGAATTGATCTTTAATTCAAGACCTTCATCCGTAATGGTAACAATGATCGGCTTTTTATCTCCTTCTTTAACAAGAAGAGTAGCTCTGTCTATACAGTTTAAAAATTCTTTTTTATTGATCTTTACTTTCGTTTCATAATCATTTGAAAGCATCTGATCTACCTTAAAATATTCACCTTCTATCAGTCTTGAAACAACGGTTGTATTATCAAATTCAAATACAATGTGTTTATGTGTAAAGAAAAGAGATACATCTTTATTGACATCATCACCAAGGATTTTAATCACTTCATTTAAAGATTTACCCGGAACTACTACTTTTTTTTCACCGTAAGAATTCTTTAATTTAATGTTTCTGATGGAAATTCTGTGACCGTCAAGAGATACGACTTTCAAATTGTCATCTTTTATCTCAAATAATTCACCGGTCATTAATTTATTGTTGTCATTATCAGCAATCGAAAAGATTGTCTGTCTAACAATCTCTTTTAATGAATACTGGGAAATGATCACAGAATCATTTCTTTCTACTTCCGGAAGAAATGAAAAATCTTCTCCGTCTTTTCCTATGATATTAAAGACAGCTTTTTCACAGGTGATCGTTGTTCTGTAAGAAGAATCAGTTTCAATCGTAACTTCATTTTCAGGAAGTTTTCTTACGATCTCAAGAAAGATTCTTGCATCCAGTGCAATCATACCTCTTTCTAAAATCTCTCCTTCAATCTTTGTTTCAATAGCAAGTTCCATATCATTAGCAGTCAGTGTAATCTCACCGCCTCTTGCATCAACAAGGATACATTCAAGAATAGACATCGTTGTTTTATTTGAAACTGCTTTTGATACAATCTGTACTCCGTTTAATAAATTTGATTTGTTACATACGATCTTCATCTTTTAAGTGCTCCTTTTCTTAATGAATTCAAAATCAATCAATTATATATATTAATAATAATATTTAGTAATCATAGTATTATAGGTTGCGAATATGTTGATATCTCCTGTAAGCCTTACTATTACTGGAATAATCGCTAATATTTAGCTGTGAATAGTATGAGATTATTATGTGATTATAGTTTATAATTTGTGAATAATTCGTTTATAATTTTTTTATAAAAATTAAAGATTTAGTTTCTTAATGATCTTATCCACATTTTCCTCAATATCTTTTTTATTGAGAATGTCATTCTTAATCTTCTTACATCCGCTCATGATCGTTGTGTGATCTTTCTTATTTAATACATTTGCGGTTGCCTGTAATGTCATGCCGATCTTTTCTCTACAAATATACATAACGATATTTCTCGGCGTGATCAGATCTCCGTTTCTTTTTTTAGAAGTGATATCATCCGGACTTAAATTAAAATGTTCTGCTACTGTATTGATAACAAGTGAGGGTGTCACTTCAACAGGCTTATCCGGATAAATAATATCTTTTAAAGCTTCTTCCGCATCATTTAGTGTCATATCGGAAAGATCAATTCTGTTTAATTTTGAAAATGCAATGATCTTATTAAAAGCACCTTCCAGTTCTCTGATATTGGAACTGATGTTTTCAGCAATATAGTTTAAAATTTGATCATTTATGATCTTTCCTGTTGTTTCTGCTTTTTTCAAAAGAATAGCAACACGAGTTTCATAATCCGGTGCCTGAATGTCAGCAATTAAACCCATTTCAAATCTGGATCGCAGTCTCTCTTCCAATGTTTCCATATCTTTAGGTGGTTTATCGGATGAAAGAACAAGTTGCTTATTAGATCCGTGAAGTACATTAAAAGTATTAAAAAACTCTTCCTGTGTACTTTCCTTTCCTATTATAAATTGGATATCATCGATCAAAAGAACATCAACAGTTCTGTATTTATCACGAAGATTGGTCATGGCAGCTGCGTTACCGCCTCTGATTGATTCAATCACTTCGTTTGTAAATTGTTCACTTGTAACATACAAAACTTTTTTGTTTGGGTTTTGTTTTAAGATAAAATGCCCAATTGAATGCATTAAATGCGTTTTACCGAGACCTGCTCCTCCATATAAATAAAGAGGATTGTATGTTTCTCCCGGTGATTCGGCAACAGCAAGTGCTGCTGAGTGAGCAAATTTATTATTGCTTCCCACTACAAACGTATCAAATGTATATTTAGGATTCAGATTCGCATTTTCATAGTTGATATGATAAAAAGAAGCATTACTGTTTGTGGATAACTCATTATCATTTTCAATATTTTTTTCCAACACAAAAGAAACATCATATTCATGATCCATCATTTCAGAAATCATGACTTTAAAATAGCTGCTGTACTTATTAGAAATATAAGTGAGAGCGTGGGATTGATCGGAAGGAATGATAATAATGACAGTATTATTTTCTACCTTATAGAATTTAAGCGGAGCAATCCATGTATTATAAGAAATATCTGTGATCTCGTATTCCTTTTTGATAGACTCTTTAATGGTTTCCCAATTGTCTTTAAGCTGATTCATGAACTTCTCCCAACCACAAAATAACTCAAAAATATCTTACCTTAAAATAGAAAAAAATTCAAATTATTTATCCACATTGAATAAACATAATATCCACATATTTTATTATCATATGTGGATAAAATAGTGGATTTATAAACATCTTTGTTTATTATAAATCCTATAATTTGCTTGACTTGCCGATTTCTTTCTTTTATAATTGGTCTGATATTTTCCATAGAAGAATGTAAAGGAGGTGTTTTTCTATGAAGATGACTTTCCAACCCAAGAAAAGACAGAGATCTAAAGTCCATGGCTTCAGAGCGAGAATGAGTACTCCCGGCGGAAGAAAAGTTTTAGCTGCAAGAAGAGCAAAAGGAAGAAAGATTTTATCAGCATAGGCCGCAATTTTGTGGCCTATTTTTCTCTGAAAAACAAGAGATATGAAATTTTCGGAATCACTTAAAAGTTATAGGGATTTTCGTTTTGTTTACGATCACGGTAAATCCTATGCCAACCGTCTGTTGGTTATGTATGTCGTGGAAAATAGTCAGCAAATAAACAGATTGGGTATATCTGTTAGTAAAAAAGTCGGAAACAGTGTCGTGCGTCATCATATCACGAGATTGTTACGAGAGAGTTATCGATTACATGAGAGTATATTTAATAGTGGTTTAGATATCGTAGTCGTTGCTCGAAAGAATGCGGCATCTTCTTCTTACAGTGAGATTGAGAGTGCCTTGTTACATTTGGGAAAGCTTCATAAAATAGTGAATTCATCTATTTTATAAGCGTTCGGTTTTTGTTATGAAAAAAATATTGATTTTCATTATACAAATATACAGGAAATATATTTCCCCGATGAAATCAACAAAATGTCCTTATTTTCCGTCCTGTTCCGAGTACGGCCTTGAAGCAATTCAAAAATATGGTGCTTTTAAAGGAGGTCTTATGGCAGCATGGCGGATTTTGCGATGTAATCCTTTTTCAAAAGGCGGATATGATCCTGTTCCGTAAATCAATGTATTTTTTTTCTTAAGGAGGATCTTGTGTTGTCAGGTGGTATATTATTGACACAATCGGATGGAGTACTTAGACCGATTGCTGTCGTATTGGGATATCTGATGGACGGCATTTTTGTCGTTCTTGATAAAATGGGTATTCCGAATGTTGGTCTGGCTATCATTATTTTTACCATTATCATTTATGCTTGTTTAACTCCTCTTACGGTAAAGCAACAGAAATTTTCAAAGCTTTCCGCAAAAATGAATCCGGAAATTCAGGCGGTTCAGAAAAAATATAAAGGTAAAAAAGATAATGAATCTATGATGGCGATGAATCAGGAAACAAAAGCCATCTATGCAAAATACGGCGTATCTCCTACAGGCAGTTGTCTGCAGCTTTTGATCCAGATGCCGATTTTGTTTGCACTTTATCGTGTAATTTATTCCATGCCCGCTTATGTAGGCATGATTAAAGAAGCTTTTTCTCCGATGGTCGATCATTTAATCGATCTTACGGGAAGTGCTGATTTTGTAAAGAATCTTTCAAACTCAAAGATGTTTGCTGATCAGTTCACTAATGAAGCATTTACAGGCGGAAATCTTGAGTATATTAAGAATACGTTTATTGATTGCTTGAACAGGGCATCTTCCGCTGATTGGTCGAGTCTTTCCGCTCAGTTTCCTTCTATTAGCGGCGAGATTTCCGATACGGTTGAAAAGCTTGAGCATTACAATAATTTTCTCGGAATCAATATAGCGAATTCGCCTTCCTTTATGATCTCCGATGCATTTTCTGCCGGTCAGTATCTTTTGATCGTTGGAGCAGTAATGATTCCGCTTCTTGCAGCATTGACACAGTGGATCAACATCAAACTAATGCCGCAGCCTGCGCAGAATAACGGTGACGGTCAGAATACAATGGCACAGTCCATGAAGACCATGAATATGATGATGCCGATCATGTCCGCTGTATTTTGTTTTACGCTTCCCGCAGGTATGGGTATCTACTGGATCGCCGGTGCTGTTGTTCGTACGATTCAGCAAATTCTGATCAATAAGCACATCGATAAAATGGATCTTGACAGTCTGATAAAAAAGAATGCCGAGAAGTTCGAAAAGAAGAAAGAGAAAAAGGGTATTTCCAAGGAGCAAATGAATAATTATGCTTCTATGAATACCAAGAAAATGAACAGTTCCGTTTCAAAATATTCAGAAGCGGAAAAAGAAGAAGCGCTGAAAAAGGCAAGTGCATATTATGAGAATAATGCTAAGCCCGGAAGTATTGCTGCAAAAGCGAATATGGTAAAGCGTTACAACGAAAGTCACGAATAATGGGGGAGTGATCAGTTATGGAATATATGGAATTTTCTGCAAAAACTGTTGATGATGCGATCACGGAAGCGTGCCAGAAACTGACCGTTACCAGTGATAAGCTTGAATATGAAGTTGTAGAAGAAGGATCTTCCGGATTTCTCGGAATCGGTTCCAAAGAAGCTGTTATTAAAGCTAGAGTAAAATGCTCTGTTAAGGACAGAGCAAAAGATTTCTTAAAAGAAGTATTCGATGCAATGCATATGACAGTTGTTATCGATGTTAAATTCGATGAAGTTGAAGGCGCAATGGATATCGATCTTTCCGGTGATGAAATGGGTGTCTTGATAGGCAAGAGAGGACAAACGCTTGATTCTCTTCAGTATCTTGTTTCTTTAGTTGTAAATAAAGACGCTGAAAAATACATTCGTGTTAAAGTTGATACAGAAGATTATCGCAAAAGAAGAAAAGACACACTTGAGAATCTTGCAAGAAATATTTCTTTCAAGGTTAAGAGAACAAAACGTCCGGTTTCTCTTGAGCCGATGAATCCTTATGAAAGAAGGATCATTCACTCTGCTTTGCAGAATGATAAATATGTAACTACACACAGTGAGGGAGATGAACCTTTCCGAAGAGTAGTCGTTACTTTAAAGAAATAGCAGCATTGTTACTTGAAAAGGTGTATATCCGAATGGTTATACACCTTTTTTTAAGGAAAATACATGAAAACAGAGACGATCACTGCGATCGCAACCGCTCTGTCAGATGCCGGGATCAGTATTATCAGGATCAGTGGTGATGAAGCAATCGAAGTTGCAGATCGTATTTTTGTTACAAAAGATCAAAAGCATATTTTGAAAAATGTGAAAAGCCATACCATTCACTATGGCTTTCTTTTTGACGGTAAAGAAATGATCGATGAGGTCATGGTCTCTGTGATGAAAGCACCGAAAAGTTATACAACGGAAGATACCGTTGAGATTAACTGTCATGGCGGCATTTTAATGAGTCGCAGGGTGCTTTCACTTGTTTTGCAAAACGGTGCACGTCTTGCAGAGCCCGGTGAATTCACAAAGCGTGCTTTTTTAAACGGAAGGATCGATCTTTCTAAGGCAGAAGCTGTTATGGATGTTATCCATTCCGAAAATGAATTATTTTTAAAAAGCTCCGTTAGTCAGCTTCGTGGTTCTCTTTCCTCTTCTATCCGTTCTTTACGTGAAAAGATTCTTTATGAGATTGCATTTATTGAGTCTGCGATTGATGATCCGGAACATATTTCTTTAGAAGGTTATTCAGAAAGACTTCGTGGTGTTTTGAATGAGCTTTTATCATCACTTCAAGGCCTTGTTGATTCTTTTGATACAGGGAAACTCTTGCGTGAAGGGATCCGTACTGTTATTCTTGGAAAACCAAATGCCGGAAAATCTTCTTTTCTCAATCTTCTTGTCGGAGAGGATAAAGCGATCGTTACGGATGTTGCCGGAACGACCAGAGATGCTTTGGAGGAATATGTAAAAGTTTGCGGTGTTTCATTAAAAGTAATCGATACTGCAGGAATCCGTTCTACAGATGATGTTGTTGAAAAAATCGGTGTTGAGAAAGCCATCCGTTTTGCAAATGATGCAGATTTGATTTTATATGTAGTGGATTCTTCACGTACGCTCGATGAAAATGATCATCGAATTTGTGAAATGATTCGCGACAAGCGTGCGATCATTCTGTATAATAAGACCGACTTGCATGCAGCTGTTACAGAGGAGGAAATTTTTGCTCATATTGGGAAGAAATTTCCCCTGATCCGTGTATCTGCCACAGAAAATGTTGGACTTGATGAATTTGAAAGACTTGTGAAGGAGATGTTCTTTGAAGGAAAGATCTCTTCTTCCGATGAAATATATGTTACCAATATCAGGCATAAGGAAGCGATCAGTGAATCGATCGAAGCTTTAAAGCTTGTGAAGAAGAGTCTTGATGATGATATGCCTGAAGATTTTTATTCCATTGATCTCATGCATGCATATACATCGCTTGGTTTTGTGATTGGTGAAGAAATAGGAGAAGATCTCGTAAATGAGATTTTTTCAAAATTTTGTATGGGTAAGTAAGAGGTTTTATGATGCCTGGATTTCATGAAAATGTTGATGTTTGTGTTGTTGGTGCCGGTCATGCCGGTTGTGAAGCGGCACTTGCATGTGCAAGACTCGGACTTGAGACCGTGATCTTCACGGTTAGCGTAGATAGTATTGCACTTATGCCCTGTAACCCGAATGTCGGTGGTTCTTCCAAAGGTCATCTTGTAAGAGAACTTGATGCGCTTGGCGGTGAGATGGGTAAGAATATTGATAAAACGTTTATCCAGTCTAAGATGCTTAATGTTTCAAAAGGACCGGCAGTGCATTCTCTTCGTGCGCAGGCTGATAAAGCAGAGTATAGCAGATCAATGCGCCGTGTTTTGGAGAATCAGGAACATCTTACTATTAAGCAGGCTGAAGTTTGCGAACTTCTTACGGAAGATGTGATCGATGCTTTCGGTAGATCAAAAAAGAAGATTACCGGTGTACGAATTCTGACAGGCGGTGAGTATTCCTGTAAAGCCGTTGTTCTTTGTACCGGTACTTATCTGAATGCAAGATGTCTTTGTGGTGAAGCAATTACATATACAGGACCGAACGGATTGATGCCCGCGACACATTTGACGGATTCTTTGAAATCTCTTGGCGTTGCGGTTCGACGTTTTAAAACCGGAACGCCTGCAAGAATGGATAAGCGATCGATCGTTTTTTCGAAAATGGAAGAGCAGTTCGGCGATGAAAGAGTTGTTCCGTTTTCTTTTTCCACAGATCCGGATGACGTTCAGATCGATCAAGTATCCTGCTGGTTAACATATACAAACGAAAAAACGCATGAGATTATTCGCAATAACCTTGATCGTTCCCCGATCTATGCAGGTATTATTGAAGGAACCGGTCCAAGGTATTGTCCTTCGATCGAAGATAAAGTCGTGAAGTTTGCCGATAAGGACAGGCATCAGGTTTTCATTGAGCCGGAAGGACTTTATACAAATGAAATGTATGTCGGCGGTATGTCATCTTCTCTTCCGGAAGATGTACAGCTTGCGATGTACAGAACGGTTCCCGGACTTGAAAATTGTAAGATCGTTCGTAATGCTTATGCGATCGAATATGATTGTATCGATCCGCAACAGCTTTTTCCTTCGCTTGAGTTCAAGAATATCAAAGGACTTTTTTCCGGCGGACAGCTTAACGGTAGTAGCGGATATGAAGAAGCCGCGGCGCAGGGACTTGTGGCCGGGATCAATGCGGCGATGTCGATCCTGAATAAAGAGCCGCTGATCATGGATCGTTCCGAAAGTTATATTGGCGTTTTGATTGATGATCTTGTTACAAAAGAAAACTTTGAGCCATATCGTATGATGACTTCCAGAGCTGAATATCGTTTGCTCCTTCGGCAGGACAATGCCGATCTTCGTCTCAGAAAGCATGGGTACGAAGTCGGTCTTGTTTCAAAAGAAGAGTATGAGAAGGTTTGCGAGAAGGAAAAGGCGATCGAAACGGAAGTTTCCAGATTAAAATCCGTCAGAGTCGGTGCTTCCAAATCCGTTCAGGATTTTATGGAAGCCCATGGCAGCACGCTTTTAAAGACCGGTTTTACTCTGGCTGAGTTGATGTGTCGTCCGGAACTTGATTATCATACACTTGCACCTCTTGATCCGGATCGTCCTTCTTTATCGGCCGATGTGATCGAACAGGTTGAGATCGAGATCAAATACGAAGGATATATAGAACGGCAGCGCCGACAGGTTGAACAGTTTAAGAAAACGGAAAAAAAGAAGATCCCGGATGATATTAATTATAATGATATTCCTTCTCTTCGATTGGAAGCTCGCCAGAAACTGATCAAATTCCATCCGATCTCCGTCGGACAGGCCTCCAGGATCTCAGGTGTATCTCCTGCTGATATTTCCGTGCTTCTTGTATATTTGGAACATTTTCAGAAGACAAGATCCTAGAAGGGAATTTATGAACGAAGAAATCTTGAGTCGTTATGATATAGTGCCTTTTATAGAAGATCTTAAGCAACTTGGTGTTTTTTTAAATAAACGACAGATGTGTCAGTTTTTAAGATACTATGAGCTTTTGGTTGAATGGAATGGTTTTATGAATCTGACTGCGATCACGGATTATCGTGAAGTAATGCAGAAGCATTTTATCGATTCACTTTCGCTTGCTTCTTTTTTCAATCCTGAAAAAGGTTATTCTTTGATCGATGTCGGAACGGGAGCCGGATTCCCCGGTCTTCCGCTTAAGATCCTTTTTCCCGATCTTCAAGTTACTTTGCTTGATTCACTTAATAAACGGATCAATTTTTTGAACACGTTGATCGATGAGCTTTCTCTTTCCGGGATCGAGACGATCCATGGGCGCGCGGAAGATTTTGCCAAAACAGGAAAGAAAAGAGCTATATATGATCTTGCTGTTTCCAGAGCGGTTGCTAATCTTTCGACGCTTTCGGAGTACTGTCTTCCTTTTGTGAAGACCGACGGCATGTTCATTGCATTTAAATCCGAAAAAACGGATGAAGAGTTGAATGCTGCTGCTCATGCGATCGATGTTCTTGGCGGTGAAGTTTTTAAGGTCGAGCGTTTTATGCTTCCTTCTTCCGATCTGTCGCGTTCACTTATCTTTATACATAAAAAAAAGGAAACCCCTTCACGTTTTCCTCGTAAAGCAGGGCTTCCTTCCAAAGAACCTTTAGTTTAATTCAAGAATAATCCGATGTGCTGCAGGCATTGTTCCGGTTCTTCGATTTGCGGCAATTGTTTTGCACCGCTGATGAATGCGGTTTCTAATGCAGGATTATAGGAAAGATAGGTATCAACGATCTCCTGACCACCCTCTTTTTCTTCTCCTGCAAGAACCAGAACGGCGTGGTTGATTTCTTTCAGAGAATGGATGATATTTGAATTGGTGTATCTTCCGATGTAGCTTGCGAAAGAATACTTCGAATTGTAATCCGGTGTATGGCTTGCTTCTACATAAGCTGTAATGTATTCGTCTTTGATCTTCCCCGGATTTGCAAAGTATTTATTCTGGAAAAGATTGATAAATGCCGATTTTGTTGAGGCCAGCGTGTAAACAAACGTTCCGACGATTGGAGATTCGATCAGAAGTTTTAATGCTTTGGTCTGTTTTGAAGGAATCTGTCCGAGATGTTCAATGCTCTGCGGATTGATTAATATGATTCTGTTAAATACTTCCGGATCGTTATGGCATGTCATCACTGTGATCGGTGCGCTGTCACCAGATGCGATAATGTCAGTTTTCCGTCCAATCACATTTTTAACAAAATCAGTAAGCATTTGTACATACAGGAAATTAGTGTATGTCATGTTCGGTTTATCGGATAGACCATAACCGATAAAATCAATTGTATATACCTCATGTGTCTTAGACAGTTGATCGATTAATCGGTGATATTCGTATCCGGAACTTCCAAGTGTTAAGTCATGAACCAGTAAGAGTGGAGATCCGTTTCCTTTTTTTGTGTAGCGAATCTTACCAAATCTCCATTCATAGTAGTGGTTTTCGGATCCACCGAGCGTATTTTTTACGGTTGCAGTCATATACTGGATTTTATTGATTACATGTAGGGTTGTGATTGTCATGCCGGTCAAAGTGATCAGTACTTTCATTTTTTTGTTCATATGATCTGCCTTTCTTTTGTATAATCGTTCATGATCTCTTTGAGATTCATTATAATCGAAACGTTGCAATGGTACAATAGGGGTCAAAATGTCTAAGAACACACTTACTGAAATCCAAAAAGAATGTTCTATCCAGGAAATGGATCGAAAGAGAATTGCGCGCGAATTGCATGATACTTCTTTGCAGACGCTTACGCATTTGGGTCACCAGATTGAGCTTGCTTCATTATATATTGATTCAGACCCTGCAAATGCAAAGCTGGAATTGGCTGTTGTCAGAAAAGAATTAAATGAAGTGATTGATGAGATTCGCAAGACGATCTTTGATCTTAGACCGATGGCTTTTGATGATCTTGGATTGAAGGAGTGTATTCTTCGTTTTTTAGATTCAGTTACGTTGGAATCTGATTTTATGATTCGTAGAGATATCAAATCCTCTTTGGATTTTAATGAATATGAATCGCTTATGATCTTTCGTATTCTACAGGAATGCTTTACAAATATTAAAAAGCATGCACATTGTCAAAATGTGTTTCTATCCATTTATGACGATGAAGAAGGTTTTTGTATTGAGATCCGCGATGACGGTGTGGGGTTTAATGTTGACTGTCCTCCTGATGAGCAGAATCACTATGGTCTTTCAATATTAAAAGAAAGAGTAGATTCTCTTGCTGGGCAATTTATGATTGTTTCCCCTCCAAATGGAGGTACATCGGTAACTGTTCGAATTCCGAAATAGATTTTTACCCTTTGCTATGCTATAATGAGCGCAGGCTATTAACTGGTATTTTGAGGGAGAGAATGATGAGCATTCATGTTATGATCGCAGATGACCATGCAATGATACGAGAAGGTATTCGCCGTCTGATCGAGTTTGAAGGCAATATGAAAGTTGTTGCTGAAGCCGGTGATGGCGAGGAATGTATTGCTGAACTTCAGCATACAGATGTTGATGTTTTGCTTCTTGATATCAATATGCCGAAGTTGAACGGTTTGCAGGTTTTAAAGCTTTTACGTGATTCCAAGCGTAAGATTAAGGTATTAATCCTTACTGTTCATAATGAGATTGATTATCTTGTTAAGGCAATTGATATCGGTGTAGATGGATATCTTCTCAAGAATTCTGAGTCCGATGAGTTAAAGAGGGCGATTACATCTGTATATAACGGAGAGACTTTTATTCAGTCTGATTTGATTCCTGCGTTAAACCTTCGCTTGGTTTCCAGAGATGAGACAAAGGATAAGCTTGATTCTTTGACCAGAAGAGAATATGATGTTTTGATCTGTGTTGCAAAAGGTATGTTTAATAAAGAAATTGCAGATGCGCTTGATATTAGTGAACGTACTGTAAAGAATCATATTTCTAATATTTTTAAAAAGATCGATGTTGTTGATCGTACGCAGGCTGCAATCTTTGCAATCAAGTGTGGTATTGTTGAGATTTAACATAAAGATCGCGCAAAATACTTTTGATTATGTTTTATCTATGTTCCACGTGAAACATTTTGATATTTCAACATGGTTTACAAGATATAGATGTTTCACGTGAAACATTTGCCCAAGATATTGGTGAAAATACGTGAAACATATTCTGTTAAACCGTGTGAAACATAAGTAATACAATAGGAAAGGCTCCAAAAACAGTAATGAGTAGAACAATTGCTATCGCAAACCAAAAGGGAGGGGTTGGTAAAACAACCACTTCCATTAATCTGTCTGCAGCTTTGGCGGCAGAAGGAAAAAAAGTGCTTCTTGTTGATACCGATCCACAGGGGAATGCAACGAGCGGCTACGGAATTAACAAAAACGAACTGGAAAACACCATCTATGAACTGATTCTCGGAGAGTGTTCCATTCAAGACTGTATATTAAAGGAAGTCATCCCCGGTGTATCGATTCTTCCATCCAACGTAAATCTTGCAGCTGCTGAAATTGAGTTGATTGGTGTTGATCAAAAAGAATTCATATTAAAGAACGAAATAGATTATATCAAAGATTCTTTTGACTATATCATCATTGACTGTCCGCCGTCGCTCAGTATGTTGACAGTAAATGCAATGACAACAGCAGATACGGTTTTGGTTCCGATCCAGTGCGAATACTATGCGCTGGAAGGTTTAAGCCAATTGATCCATACGGTAAATCTTGTTAAAGAACGGCTGAATCCTGATCTGGATATGGAAGGTGTTGTTTTCACAATGTTCGATTCGAGAACAAATCTTTCGAATCAGGTTGTTGAAAATGTAAAAGTAAATTTGCAGCAAACGGTCTACAATACGATCATCCCGAGGAACATTCGCCTTGCTGAAGCGCCGAGTTACGGCATTCCGATCCAAATCTATGATCCAAAATCGGCAGGTGCAGAAGCATATAGACAACTCGCGGAAGAAGTGATTCGAAGAAAGGATCGATAATATGGCAGCAAGAGGATTAGGTAAGGGATTAGATTCCTTGATTCCAAGCAGTCTGGGCGTCTCCAAAAAAGCTCCGACCGCTGCGGGCAAAGCAGAAGCAGCAAAAGAGATCGAAGGAAATGTTTCAATGGTTAAGATCACGAAAGTTGAGCCGAACCGTGAACAGCCAAGAAAGACCTTCGAAGAAGAGCCATTACAGCAATTGGCAGATTCCATTAAGAAAATGGGCATTCTCGAACCGATTCTTGTCATTGATAAAAAGGATCATTATGAGATCGTTGCCGGTGAGAGAAGATGGAGAGCTGCAAAACTGGCCGGTTTGAAGGAAGTTCCTGTCATCATTCGTGATCTGACTTATCAGCAGCAGGTTGAGATCGCTTTGATCGAAAATCTGCAGCGTGAAGATTTAAACCCGATCGAAGAAGCGCTTGCTTACAAGCGCTTAATTGAAGAGTTCAATCTTAAACAGGAAGAAGTAGCGGAACGTGTGTCAAAGAGCAGAACCGCTATTACAAATTTCCTGCGTCTTTTAAAACTATGTGATGAAGTACAGAAAATGGTCATTGCGGGAGAACTCTCAACAGGTCAGGCCAGAGCGATCATTACGATCGAAGACGTGGAACAGCAGCTTCAGATCGCACAGAAGATCGTGAAGGAAAACCTTTCCGTTCGAGAAGTTGAAAAGCTGATCAAAACGCTTAGCCAGCCAAAGAAAGAAAAATCCACAAAAGCGAAAAACGAAGAGCTTGAGCATATTTATGAAGAGATCGCCGAGAAGATGAAACGTACACTTGGCACAAAGGTCAACATTGTCAGCAAAGAGAATGGCGCCGGGAAGATTGAGATTGAATTTTTCTCGAATGAGGACTTTGACAGGGTGACTGAATTGATCATGAAAGCATAAACGGAGGATTCTATGTCAAGTGAATTGATGGATTATATAGGAATCGGTTGGATTGATCCAGCTTACTTTTTGCTGGGGCTTCTTGGACTGATTGTCATATTATTGATTCTTGTGATCATTGCACTATGCAAAGCTCGTTCGCTCAAAAAACGACTTGAAAAGTTCACGCAGGGGCGCAACGGAAAAAGCATGGAAAAAGAGATTGCTGCTTTGTTTGAAGATAATACATTTTTAAAGCAGGCAACCGAGAAGAATAAGAAGGACATACGCACATTGTTCCACAATATGGAATTTGCATATCAGAAATGCGGCATTGTAAAATATGACGCATTTAACCAGATGGGAGGTAAACTGAGCTTCTGTCTGGCTCTTCTTAATGAACGTAATGATGGCGTAATTCTGAATTCGGTTCACGGAAGTGATGGATGCTATTTTTACAGCAAAGAAATCGAAGCGGGAAAATGCAGTATAACACTCGGTGAAGAGGAAGCGGAAGCTTTGAAGTTAGCAATCGGCGAAGAGGATTGATGACGCATGAAAAAACGCATCGAAGATATACAGGATGGCGATATCCTAGCATCGGCGGTGATGACACCGGATTATAAAGTACTGCTGGCGGAGGGAACTGTCCTTAAAAAAGATTACATCGATAAGATGAAGCTTCTCGGAATTACCCATGTTTCAGTGCGGGAGTCGGAGATTTCTTCTACTGCTAAAGAAAAAACATATACGGTAAAAGCACGTGAGACTTTTAAAGAAAAGACCAAAGAGCAGGTTAAAAGCGTACTTGAAACACATATTTACAAGAATAATACCAGTCTCCAGCGTCTTTGCAAAACAGCCGACGAGATCATCAGTAATGTGCTTGATGAAGAACAAATCGTTGAAGAGATTATGACGATCCAGGATCGAAGTGCGGATCTCTATGAGCATGCGATCAACTGCTGTATTATGTCAACCATAACAGCGCTTCATCTGAATTATGAGACGGAAGCCATCCGTTCTATCAGCATTGGTTGTCTGTTACATGATATCGGTTTGCGTTACATGGAGCCGTTTTATGTAAACAAGTCATTTAAAGAGATGACGGATAAAGAAAAAAGCGAATACAAGAAACATCCGGTAAACGGTTACTTTTCTCTAAAAGATGAGAATTGGCTTGATGAGCTCAGTAAAGAGATCATTTTATATCATCATGAACGATTGAATGGACGCGGTTTTCCTTTTCGCAGAAAAGGGAAAGAGATCGAGGCCGAGATTAAACTGGTCAGCATCTGCGATACATATGACGAGCTAATTACCGGTATTGGCTGCAATCCGGTTAAACCGTATAAAGCTATCGAATATCTGAAAGCATTTGAAAAAGAAAAATTTGATGCTAAAATAGTAGAGGAATTTTTGAAGATTACGACGCCCTACCCCAATGGTTGTCAAGTTATGACCAATGAGGGAGAGGTTGGTGTTGTTCAGAGACAGAATAAGGGTTTTGTTGATCGTCCGGTTATTAAGATCATTCGGGATAAAGACGGAAAAGATATTTCCGAAGAGAAGATCCTTGATTTGATAAAAGAAAAAACAGTATTCATTACTGATGTGTTAACCTAGGAGGCTATAGTTTCATGATCGACATTAAGTTTTTACGAGAAAATCCGGATATTGTAAAGGAAAACATTAAGAAAAAATTCCAAGATCGAAAACTCGGTCTGGTTGATGAAGTGATCGCTCTTGATTCGGAAAGTCGTAAAACGCAGCAGGAGGCGGATGATCTCCGTTCCAAAAGAAATAAGATCTCTAAAGAGATCGGCAGCCTGATGGCGCAGGGCAAGAAAGAAGAAGCAATGACGAAAAAAGCCGAAGTAGAAGCCGGCGCCAAGAAACTTGTTGAACTCGAAGAAAAAGAAAAAGAATTAAACGAAAAGATCACAAAAATCATGATGACGATTCCGAACATCATTGATCCCAGCGTACCGATCGGAAAAGATGATTCGGAAAACGTAGAGGTAACAAAGTATGGCGAGCCGGTGGTTCCTGATTTTGAAATCCCGTATCACACGGAAATCATGGAACGGTTTAACGGAATTGATCTCGACAGCGCAAGAAAAGTTGCCGGAAATGGATTTTATTATTTGATGGGTGATATCGCAAGACTTCACTCAGCGGTGATTGCATATGCTCGTGATTTTATGATCGGACGCGGTTTTACATATTGTGTTCCGCCGTTCATGATCAGAAGCAACGTCGTTACAGGCGTTATGAGTTTTGATGAGATGGATGCCATGATGTATAAGATCGAAGGTGAAGATCTGTATCTGATCGGAACAAGTGAGCATTCCATGATCGGAAGATTTATTGATACAATCATTCCTGAGGCCGAACTTCCGAAAACTTTAACCAGCTACTCTCCCTGTTTCCGTAAAGAAAAGGGTGCGCACGGTATCGAAGAAAGAGGCGTGTATCGTATTCATCAGTTCGAAAAGCAGGAGATGATAGTAGTTTGCAAACCGGAAGAATCCAAGGTATGGTTTGATAAATTATGGCAAAATACCGTTGATCTGTTCCGTTCGATGGATATTTCTGTCAGAACCCTGGAATGCTGTTCCGGCGATCTTGCAGACTTAAAGGTAAAATCTTTTGACGTAGAAGCATGGTCCCCTCGCCAGAAAAAATACTTCGAAGTCGGCAGTTGCTCTAACTTAGGCGATGCACAGGCCAGAAGATTAAAAATCCGCGTGAATGGTGAGGACGGAAAGAAATATTTTGCGCATACACTGAACAATACTGTTGTTGCACCGCCCAGAATGCTAATCGCATTTTTGGAAAATAATCTGCAGGCGGACGGTTCCGTAAGAATTCCGAAGGTACTGCAGCCTTATATGGGTGGACAGACAGAGATTAAATAGAGGTAGTTTTTGTGCTTCATAAATACTTACGAGCTGTTGGTTTCAGTAAGATCAAAACCCGAAAACAGTTGGAAGAATTGATCACAGAATGCGTCAAAAACTCCGAGAAGCGTGAGTATATCACGATGGAAACGGAAGAAGACGGGATTTTTGTTGAGTGTACCAAAGAATTTGCTTCAGACATGGGCATTGTTGTCAGAGGGGAATTCGATGAAGAAAACAATTTTTCCTATGATTACTATTTTCCGTATTTGAAAGGGAGTGGCGTTTCTTCCGAAGAGGATGTGACCATAGAACGTCATGCGGAAAAGGAATCTTATGCCGGTGTATGCGACGATCTGCGTATCGGCGTTACGTTGATCTTTTATTTTCAAAATATTATACCGTATCTGAAACTTAGGCGGGAAGACAGGTTGCCAATAAAAGGGACAACACTGATCTTATCCGGTCTTTCGACAAGTGGGAGCATTATGCTTCCCATTATTAAGAACGAAAAAGAAAAGAAAAAAGTAAAAAAAGTAGCACGTGATCGGAATCATTTGATTGCAGAAGCAAGAAAAGGCGATGAAGAAGCAATTGAGAGTCTGACACTTGAAGATATGGATACATATACGACCATCTCCAGAAAGATTCAAAAGGAAGATGTGTTTAGTATCGTAGACACATATTTTATGCCATACGGTGTAGAATGTGATCAGTATTCCGTTCTCGGAGAGATCACGGCTTGTGAGTTGATCCGAAATAAAATGACTAGTGAAGAGATTCATCGCATGACAGTTAACTGTAATGAATTGATCTTTGATATTTGTATTAATAAAGAAGACTTACTTGGCGAGCCGGAAGTGGGACGTCGATTTAAGGGAACTCTTTGGATGCAGGGCTTTATTAATTTTCCGGCTTAGTGGTATAATGTCCGAGTAGTCCTCGCGACAATCGGACATTTCATATGTTCTCGTAGTTTAACGGATAAAACAAGCGCCTCCTAAGCGCTAGCTATGGGTTCGATTCCCGTCGGGAACATTAAAAAACAGGAAAGCAGTTTTGCTTTCCTGTTTTTTTAATATAATCTTTAAGCAAATATAAGAGATTCAGCTTCTGAAATAGCTGATAGTATCAGCAAGGTCAGCCGCAATTGTGTTCAGCCTATTTGCCGAGTCGCTGATTGTACCAAAGGTATTGTTCAGCTCACTCATAGAAGCATTAGTCTGTTGCGTGGATGCGGCGTTCTCTTCAGAAATAGCAGACAGATCGGAAATAATCTCCATAAGAGCATTCTTGGCACTTGTAAGGGAAGAAACTCTTCCTGCTATATTTCCGGATGTAGTCTTTACGCTGCCGACATTTGCTGACATCTGCTGCATATCTTCTTTCGTTGAATCAAGCTGTGTAGATTGCTGCGAGAAACTGTCATTCAGCCGCTCAAGTACTTCCACGGAGGACGCGGAGTCTTCCAGAAGCTTATCAACGATGCTCTTGATTTCATCTGCACTTGCCCTCGATTGGTCGGCAAGCTGTCTGATTTCATCCGCAACGACTGCGAATCCCTTTCCTGCCTCGCCTGCACGGGCAGCCTCGATGGAAGCATTTAGGGAGAGCAGGTTAGTCTGGCTGGCAATGTCAGTAATCGCCTGCGTGAAGTTGGAGATTGATTGAGCGGATTCATTTGTAGAGTTGATGGTCTTGCCGATTTCACTGACAGATGTGGTCACGGCATCGCTTTGTTTGATCAGAGCATTCAGTGCACCCATCGCTTTTTCACATGATGAAGTCATGTCGAGAGCAAAGGTATCCATTTCATTGACACCTGCTGCAATATCTTCAATATTGTCACCGATATTTCCTGTATTATTTGCAGATTGTTCAACGCTTTCTGCCTGTGATACGGCACCTTTGGAGATTTCGGAAACAGCCGTTGTAACCTGATTGGAAGCTTCCGAAGCCTGCAAAGCAGAGGAAGCAAGACTTGCGCCTGCCTGAGCGAGCTCATCGGCCATCTCTTTTGTTTTCTCAATAATATCCTTCAGACGGAGAGACAAAGATTTCGTGCTACGTTGGATTTGACCGATTTCATCTTTTGCAATCGCCTTGTCATCAGGGAACTGCAGTGAAAGATCACCGTCGGCAAGGCTGTCAAGGCTGTTCTTTGCAAGCCGGATTCCTCTGGTGATGCTGACGATCAGATATACAGCGAAGGCAAGCATCAGAACAATGATTATAGCGAAGACCACAATAGATACAACAATCAGGGATGTGATCCGTGCAGAGATGTTTTTCTGTTCTTCTTTAGCCCAAAGCTCCGTAATTTCTTCCATATCATCAAGAAGATCACGGGATTCGTCAAAAGTGGAGTTGAAAGCACTCCAATCACCGGTATTGTTGTCTACATCATATATAGAACCCCAAGAGGACAAATAGCCGTTGAATTTGTCCGCAGCATCTTTGAATGTCATACCGTCAGATGCTTTGATGGAAGAGTACAGGCTAGGGTTCTTGCTTGCAACGGGAATCACTTCTGCGAGACGATCCGCAACCTGTTTTGCATTGTTGTGATAATCATCCAGATAGCCCGGACCCATTTCAGCCTGTAATTTGGGCGGCATGGAGGTGAAGCCGTTGGAAATATCATAATACACGGTTGCGCCGACCAGTGCCTGATAGTAATCTCTGTCAGCATTTACAAGCGCATTGTTAACGGTATAGAGCGTATCGTAATATACATCCGTCATTTGCTCTTGCGTACTGTTGATTTCGATGCCGGCAAAAACAACTGCTGCAACGATACATACAGTGAGGGGAATGGTGAGCAAAAGTAATTTAATTCTAAGATTGAGATTGTTGATTACCTTCATTTGAATTCTCCTTTCAATTGAATATTGAGCGCTATCGGGCTAATATTTGGAAACGTTACAAAAGAATCAACGAGTAAGAGATGATTTCCTATAATTATACAAAAAATAATGGAAAATATGAACAATAATTTATAAAAATGATTAAATATCTGAAATGTCAAAATATAAGAAATATATAGCAAAAACTGCTCATACACTTTCGGTATGAACAGTTTTAGTTTAAAGGTATACATTGGAAAAAACTAATCAAAGCTTATAAACCCCTACCGAGTTCATATGCATTAGCTTCGTAATCAGTACCTTTCAGATCATTCGGAGTCTCACATCCGTAAGCGTTGAGGATTCCGACATTATTCCACTCGAGCCATTTTACAATGGATTTATAGGTCTCATTGGTTGGTGCGATGGTTGCTTCGCTGTTATCGGACATTGCGGTAATGAGCATCGATTTCTGCCCTTTACGAATTGTCGGTTCGATTCCATAAAAGCGATCGATCACTGTTTTCAACTGTCCGTTCATTCCAAAATAATAAATTGGTGTGGCGAAGACAATGCAGTCCGCATCAGCCAGACCAGCGGCAATCTTAGTCATGTCATCCTGGAAAATACAGCCGGTATGTTCGTCTCGATGGCAAGCATCACAGGCAGTGCAGGGATGAATGTTCATAAATGCAACATCGAATCGTCTTACGGAATGACCGGATGCCTTGGCACCGTCAGAAAAACATTCGATAAGTCGTGTGGTTGTCCCATTTTTGTGAGGACTACCGGAAAGAATTGCAATTTTCATATACACACCTCCATTTCTTATTATAACTATATCCTTTTGCAAAGATTTTCTCAACAAAAAGAGCATTGTCTGAATAACGTCATGTTTGCACGCAGAAAAGAACAAAACCCGTGACTTATGTACTAGAAATAGTGCAAAAAAAGGGTTGCAAAATAGTTAGCCACGCAATACTCTAGTACAAGTGACTCGCGACTCGTGAGGATTATGTTTTTGATTTTATCTAAATATTGTGTGAAGAGATGTATGAAAAGTGAGGAGAAGAAATGGACAAAGAAAGTTTGATCATGTCACTGAACAGTGCTTTTAAAAATGACAATACTGGACTTCCGGATGCTGTTATGACGGATTCCAAATTTGATGATGCAACGAATACGCTTTACTGTCACAAAGTAGTTGAGGAGCGGGATAAAATGCAGGATGCTCTGCGGTATTTTTCCAACTCCTACAACAGCCTGCTTGCAGCAGTTCAGCGTGGCGGTAGTGATGTAGCGAACGATATGCTTCGTGCAGAATATTGTAAGATTGCAAAGGATACAATCCAGTTTGTGATCAACTCCGAAAAAAAGAAATTAGCATAAAATATAGAACGCTTGATAGATAGGGCGCATCCGGCAAAAGCTGGGTGCGTTTTTTCGTTGTGGGATTCAGATTAGAAACAAAATAGCCGAAATATAAAATGAACGAAAAAATGTGAACCACCATAAAGAGGACAGAATGAGGATTACATTTAACGAATCATATATCAATCAAACAGATTTAAACACAAAGGCCGCAGCTAAGGAAGAATCCTTGAAAAAAGTTGGCGGCCAAAGTGCATTTACGGTAGAGCATGCGGAAAAGAAGCGGGAAGGTCTTACCTATACGCAGCAGGGCATGACAAAGGATGATGTGCAGAAATCCCTGGCAGGGAAAAATGTGCAGCAGACCAAGAACTATATGGCCGTTATGTCCGGATGTATGTCAGATGCGGATTTTGCCAAACTGCAGGAAGAAGGGTATCAGCCGGGTAATACGCCGGTAGATGTTGCCGTTACGGTTGTTGACGAGATCAAGGCGAAAATGATCGAGGCAGGCGTCAATATCCCCGGATATACCGATACGATTGATAAAGAAACTCTGACAAAAATCACAGGATCCGAGAACCTTGCGAATGAGATGATCAAATCGGCGGAAGAAACAGGTGTCGTGCTTACGGTGCCCATCGCACAGGAGGCAACAGCGGCGATCAAGATGGCACAGGAGATCGAACCGCTTTCGGATGCAACAAAAGATATGATGATCGAAAAAGGGCAGCAGCCCACGATTGAGAATCTTTATTTTGCGCAGCACAGCAGTATGCCGATCGATATGGAGCCATCGATGCAGATCGATCCAGCTGACATGAAAGCGCAGATTGACGAGATCATAGATAGAACAGGCATCATTAAAGATGAAGAAACCATAAAAGCTGCGGAAGATCTTGTTCGCAAAGAGATCCCCTTAACAGAAGAGACGATGCAGACAAAGCTTGCACTTAACGAGATCAAGCTTCCGATGGATGAAGCGCTGATCATAAAATCTGTTATGGTCGCAATCGCAGACGGGAAGCAGGCAAAAGACGCGATCCTTGGGAAAACAGAAACCGCATGGCAGCAGGCTGCAGAGGTCTATGCAGTCGTTCAGGAACTGACACCTGAGGCAGCAGATCTTACGGCAGAAGAGCACTCCACACTTTCCGTAGCCAGAATGTCAGAAGCTCAACAGGCGATCGACTGCGGAGAGAAGATGCCGTCCCGTCAGAATATCCATGCAAGACGTGTGCTCGAAGAAGTGCGTCTGCAAATGACAATTCAAGCAAATCGTGTTCTATTAAAGAGTGGGTATAAGATCGAAACAACCGAGATGGAAAAACTGGTTGACCTTCTGGTAGAAGCGGACAGGGAGCAAAGTGCCGTTTTATACGATGCGCAGGACGAATCGGTTATCACTGAAAGAAAAGAGCAGCTTATAAGAACAGCTGAGATTCTTCATTTCATTCCGCATATGCCGATTGAAACGGTAAAAGATCTGGCTGATGCAAACGGTGAGATGACGCTTCCCGCCATTCGGGAAGAAGGCGAAAACAGACTTCGCGTATTAAGAGAAGCGAATACGCAGTATGAAACCTTTATGACCACGCCGCGAGCAGATCTTGGCGATTCGATCAAAACGGCTTTTCGCAATGCGCAGGATCTTCTCATAGAAATGGGAATGGAACCGACGGAAGAGAATTGTCGTGCTGTCAGGATCCTTGGCTATAATCGCATGGAGATCTCGGAGGATTCCATCGCTGTCGTAACCGAAGCGGACAGTCTGCTTCGTAGTACGATTGAAAAAATGACGCCCGCTGCAACACTTGGACTGATCCGGGACGGCAAGAATCCGCTTGAAATGACGGTTATGCAGCTACATAACGAACTGTCGGATCGAGAGAATGACCGTGAAAAAGATGCTGAGAAATACAGCAAGTTTTTGTATAAGCTCGAACACAAGGGAGAGATTACACCCGAAGAAAAAGAGAGCTATATCGGTATCTACAGACTGCTTCGTCAGATCGAAAAATCAGATGGGGCAGTGATCGGGAGCCTTGTAAACCAGGGAGCGGAACTGACGGTAGATAATCTCCTATCCGCACTTCGTTCACGTAAGGCACGCGGGATCGATTGGCGAATAGATGATCAAAACGGCGGAATCAAAGAAGTTACCTTCCGCGGCACATCGATTGACAGCCAGATCAAGACCGCTTTTGATGCGCAGCATTTTCAGGCAACAGCAGAAGAATACGAAAGACTTCGCAATTTCGACGAATATGAAAAAGAGCGAGTAGCTATTTATCGGGAATACAGTAGTGATGCATCTGTTGAAAAGATTTTGGAAGAGATGGAAATGCCGGTAACGGCAGAAAATATCCTTGCGGCATCGGAATATCTTGCTGACGGCGGCGTTCTCGGAAGAAGGATCCGTCGCTTTACGGGAAGCGAGGATCTGAAAGAGAACCTGCACTTGCTTGATGAATCCATGATCGGTGAAGAGGAAGCACTTCAGGCATATCAGGATTTTGCCAAAAAGGAGACTGCGGCACTTGAGAAGGTCATGGAGGCGGATCATACGCTGACATCTGACGATATCAGACAGCTTGCTTATTGCTACAAACAGCTTAGTTTTGCGGCAAAGCGGGCAGAGAGCCGTGAATATGATATTCCGGTTATGACGGAAAATAGCTGTGTCGCTCTTCATTTAACCATAAAACACTCCGATATAAATAACGGAAGGGTTGACGGCTTCATGGAAACAGAGTCTCTCGGAAAGTGCTCCTTCAAACTGCTGGCTGGAGAAGACGGCGTGACCGGACTTCTGATCGCATCGAAGGAAGAAGGGAGCGAAAAGCTCGAAGCCATCGGCGAATCCATTACAACAAAACTCAGTCAGTTGAATCTCGCGGTCAAGGAGATGCAAACGGGAATCAATACAGAACTGACCATAAGACGAACAGATACGACAAGCACGGATGCCGCGTCGGTCTCGACGGTACAATTATACAAAGCAGCAAAAGCTCTGGTCACGGCGATTAGAGAAAATGCGGAAAGGGACTGACATGAACGTTAATTACAATTTGACGGCAATCCGTGCCAATGACTGTCTGAACAGAACAGATAACAGCCTTTCGGTTTCCATGGGAAGATTATCTTCCGGCTATAAGATCAATAAAGCAAAAGATAATCCGTCCGGAATGGCGATCTCGAAAAAAATGCATGCGCAGCTTCGTGGTTTAAAGCGCGCAAACCAGAGCGCAAGCGATGGCATTTCCGTTATTGAGACAGCAGAAGGTGCACTGACCGAAATCCAGGAAATGGTGCAACGTCTCAATGAACTGGCAATCCAGTCCGCAAACGGAACAAATTCCGATGGCGACAGATTAGCAATCCAGGAAGAAGTGGAGCAGCTCCAGGCAGAAATCAACCGTATTGCGGAGAACACCGATTTTAACGGGACTTCTCTTCTAAGTGGCGGATTTGATCTCAAAGGCTATACGAACAATCTTGCGGTCAAGGTAGAAACTTATACGGATGAGACGCCGGTTGGTTTCTACAAGATGGAACTTCAGATTGAAAAGACAACCGATGGATATAAGGTAAGCAGTCTTAAAGATTCATACAAGAATGATCCAAGTGACCCAACAACTTATGATCCCAATTACAAATTTGCACAGGGAATCATTGCTTATCCGGAGAATGAGGTTACGTTTACGGATCATGACTCGATCGGTGATTTTACAGTAAAATATGTCGGCGATGACAGTTTTTCCATGACGCTTGTTTATGACAAAGCAAATCTGATCAAACAATATGATGATGCTGTTGGCGGTCTTCAGACGATCAAATATGAAGTGGAAGCAACCGGAATCGGTGCGATGACACTGCAGATCGGTGCGAACGAGGATCAGATCTTGGAAGTAAGGATCCCTTCTATCTCTACAAAAACTCTCGGCATTCGTGATCTTGATCTGACAACCGAGGAAACTGCCACAGCGGGCATTAAACTTGTTGACGAAGCGCTTTCACTTGTATCGGCAGCAAGATCCAGACTCGGTGCATATGAGAACCGCCTGGAACATACGGTTTCCAGTCTGAATATCACATCCGAAAATATGACGGCAGCTTACTCCCGGATCATGGATGTAGATATGGCGGAAGAGATGACAGATTATACGACACTGCAGGTACTCAGCCAGGCAGGCACATCCATGCTGGCACAGGCAAACCAGAGACCGCAGCAGGTACTTCAGTTATTACAGTAATTTAGGAGCATTATATGACAAACGAACGCAAGAAAGATTTTACGATGCGCATCACGCAGGCCAATAAAACAGAGATGATCGTCATCCTGTATGAAATGGTACTGGCGTATCTGGATGATGCGGAAGACTCATTTGAAGATCGTGAAGCATTTAAAGAAAGCATCAAGAAGACCAGAGAATGCATGAATGAACTTATGAATTCGCTCGATTATCATTTTGAGTTGTCCCATATGTTATTCGGTCTGTATGTTTTTATCGGAAAGACGCTGACGGCAGCAGTCTCTCATCACGTGAAAGAACCGCTTGCAGGCGTACGTTCGATCGTCGGAAAGTTGCATGATGCATACAGTGAGATCAGCGGTCAGGATCACTCCGGATCCGTCATGGAGAATGCGCAGACCGTGTATGCGGGGCTTACTTACGGCAGAAGTTCCTTGAATGAGAACTGCTATTCTGTAGTGAACCGTGGTTATTTTGCATAAAACCAACAATGAATATTTGTGAATATTTACTAAAAATACAAAAATAAGGAAATTAGTACTAGACAAGTAAAGAATCGCATCCTATAATTCGACTTACAGTTGTTGCGCGCTCGAAAGAGGTGAGTAACATTGTAAGTCTTTTTTTGTTCTTAAGCATTGTGTCCCTGTACGATTACCGTACACACAAAATCCCCAACACACATAACTTAATAGCCGCAGTGGCAGGACTGATTTTTTGTTATGAACGACAAGGCATGTCTTACGTTACTGCATCAATGATACGGGCAGCGTTAGTGATTATGATCTTGCTTCCGCTGTTTATTGTAAAAAGTCTGGGCGCCGGAGACGTCAAACTCATCTCAGTCATAGCAATCTATCTCTCCTTAGAAAAAGTGTTTCAGATTTTCATACTAGGGATTTTTCTATCCCTACTTCCCCTAACACAAATGATCATAGCAAAAAAGAATATGAAGAATACTAGAATACCGATGGCGCCGTGTTTTATGGTAGCCGCGCTATTAGTATGCCTAAAGGAGGTAATTTGAGGAAAAAACTGCTGGCCGTCTGCGATAGAGAGGCGGTATATGCATCAAAATTCTGTGAGTACGTGGCAAAGGAATTTCCTTTTGATGTCGCTGTATTCACATCGAGGGAAAACTTAGAACAAAACGAAACAAAAGACAAGATCGATATTCTTCTGATTGCAAAAGAGGAATATTCAAAACAACTGGAAGAGAATATGCGCGCACAGATTGTGATCCTGGAACCGGATCGCGAGTCTTTAAATGAACCAAACGGAGGTGTTTACAAATATCAATCATGTGAGACGGTCATGAAAGAAGTCATGGGCCGGCTTGAGATACAAGAAAAAGAAAGACCGGTAATCAGAGAAAAGGGATTAAACCTCATAGGATTTTATTCCCCGATCAAAAGAGGACTTCAAACTTCACTGGCACTGTCGATGGGACAGATGCTGGCGAAAAAGCATAAAGTACTCTATCTCAATTTTGAAAGTTTCTCCGGACTGAACATTCGGTTCGGAAAAGAGTTTATGTGTGATATCACGGATTTAATCTATTATATTACGAATGCGAAGGAGGCGCTGTTTTATAAGCTGCAGGCGATGACGCAAAGCGTCGGGAACATGGATTTCATTCCACCGGCATTTTCCTATATGGATATCAACCGGATTACAAAAGAGCAATGGATGATGATGATTGAAGAGATAGAAAAGTATTCTGCTTATGAATATATTTTGCTTGATCTTTCGGATAATATCCAGGGCTTACCGGATATTTTAAGGTGCTGTAGAAAAGTCTTTACGATTGTGAAAGACGATGGGATGGCAATGGCAAAAATGGAGCAATACAAATTGCTTTTGGAAAGAGCGGACTATGAAGATGTCCTTCAAAAGACGAAACAATGTGACCTGTCTTTGATCAGAGATCTTCCGTTTGCCCCAGAGCAGCTTGTGTACGGCGAATTGGCGGATTTTGCAAAGAATCTGATCCGAAAGGAGCTGTATGAATTCTAAAAAAGAAGATGTACTGTCTCTGATCTATGCCAAGATGGACTATTCAGTGGAGAATGATGAGATCTCGGTCAGGCAGCTGATCGGAGAATCTCTGATTGAATATGGAAGAGAGCATTATCTAAGCCTAGAAGAGAAGCAACAGCTGGGAAAAGAATTGTTTTATTCGATCCGCAAATTGGATATTTTGCAGGAACTATTGGAAGACAAAGAGATCACGGAGATCATGATCAATGGCCCGAAAGCGATCTTTATTGAAAAAAACGGGCGGTTGAAAGAATGGGAAAACAGCTTCTCGTCTGTTGAGAAGTTGGAAGATGTGATTCAGCAGATCGTCGGAAAATGCAATCGAACTGTGAATGAAGCTTCTCCGATTGCAGACGCCAGACTCGAAAACGGATCGCGTGTCAATGTTGTCTTACCGCCGATCGCTTTAAACGGTCCGATCCTGACAATTCGTCGATTTCCTGACAAACCGATTCGGATCGAGAATCTGATCGCTTTGGGGTCGATCACGGAAGATGTCGCTTCCTGGTTAAAGATCATGGTTCATGCCGGTTATAACATTATGATCAGTGGCGGAACCGGATCCGGAAAGACAACCTTTTTAAATGCACTCTCGGATTTTGTTCCGAAAGAGGAGAGAATCATTACCATCGAAGACAGCGCGGAGTTGCAGATTCAGAATGCGCCGAATCTCGTCAGATTAGAAACTCGTGCAAGAACGGCAGAGAATTGCAATGAGATAACGATCCGTGATCTGATCAAAAGTTCCCTTCGTATGAGACCGGACCGCATTATTGTCGGTGAGGTCAGAGGGGCTGAGGCGGTAGATCTTTTGCAAGCAATGAATACGGGGCATGACGGATCGCTATCGACAGGACACGCAAACAGTGCGCGAGATATGTTGTATCGATTGGAGACAATGGTACTCATGGGAATGGATCTTCCGATCTCGGCGATTCGAAGGCAGATCGCATCCGGGATTGATCTGATTGTGCATCTGGGAAGACTTAGGGACAAAACAAGAAAAGTATTGGAGATCGTGGAGGTTTTGGGAATATCCGGCGATGAAATTGAAACACAAACGCTTTATAAATTTGAAAGCAGCGGGAGAGGAAAAGGGAACGTCGAAGGGAAGCTGGTTAAAAAGAATGACCTTTTCTCAAGAGAAAAGATCGAGGCAGCAGGATTATCGGACTTACTCTTTTTCCAAAACGGAATGGATTAAATACTATCTGATGGGAACGCTGGGTGCATCTGTGATTCTGTTTTTCTTTTATGATTCACTTTATGTATTGATTCCGGGAATTGTATGCGGTTATCTGTTCTGCAGATATCGAAAAAAGGTGTTGAAGAAAAAACGATGTGACAGGTTGGAAACAGAGTTCAAAGAGTGGATTTTAATAGTTTCATCCAAACTGCAGGCAGGATATGCCGTGGAGAATGCATTTATCAGGGGTGGACATGAACTTGCGAATCTATACGGAAAAGAATCGGATATTCGAAGAGAAGCAGAGAATATGGAAAGACTTATCGGGAATAATGTCACGATCGAACGGATTTTGTTCGATCTGGGAAAACGAAGTGGGACAGAAAACATCCGAGACTTTTCAGAAGTTTTTGCGGCAGCCAAGCGAAGCGGTGGAAATATGTGTGAGATGATCTTGGCAACGGCAGAGATCATTTTGATGAAGATCGATACGGAGAGAGAGATCCAAACAATGCTGCATGGAAGAAAGGCAGAACAGAGGATCATGTGTCTAATCCCGTTTGGGATGATCTTCTATATTCGGATCACTTCACCCGGATATTTTGATCCGTTGTATCACAATCCTTTAGGGATCTTAGTGATGACAATCTGTTTGGGCCTCTATGGATTTTCTGTATGGATGTCATATCGTCTTGTGACGATCGAAGCGTAAAGGAGAAATATGGGAGCAATACTATTTTTGGCGGGGGCAGGGTATGCCATACATCGACTTGCCCGAAAAAAGGAATATCCGGAAGCATCCAAAATCTTACTCATCGGGAGCCTTATCGCCTTAGGATTGTATATTTACAGCCTGTTTGCAATGATGCGTATTCCGATCGAAGAGGTTGCAAGAGATGATCGATTCGGAAAAGAAAAAAATATGGTTTTGAATGTTTCTTCCGAATCTGAGGATCGATCAGTGAATTTGAAACTTTTTCCAAAGTCTTATTGTTACGACGATGTAAAAAAGATCTATCCGGAATTCATAGAAGTGCTGCAGAAAGAAATGATGGGAGAGAATACGCTAGCAGATCATGTGACGGAAGATCTTCATTTCCCTGACAATCTTGATCGATATCCTTTTGAGATTGCATGGCAGACAGACAACACGGATGTGATTGGTTATGACGGAAGGCTGGGGACGGCTCTTCCCGAAAGTGGGATTCCTGTCAGGATTCGCGCCGTGGTCCGGGATGAGAGTGTCGGATTTGAAGCGGAGGAACAGTTCTATGTCAGAGCATGTCCAAAAGATCAAAATGAGGCGTTTTTCGCAAGATTGGAACAAGATCTGATTAAACTACAGAAATTAAAGGCAGGAGAAGGTTCTTTCATATTGCCTTCGACTTTTGAAAACAGGCAACTTTCGTTTTATGAAGAGCGATCGGTTCCGTATATGGCCGTTTTCTTTTTGACGATTGCATTATCCGGAGGTCTGGTCTGTGCAAAGAGAGATCGTGAGAAGAAAGAAGAAGAAAAGCGAATGCAGCAACTTATGCGTGAATATCCGAAGATCGTTTCAAAAATGGCAATGCTGATCGGAGCCGGAATGACAGTTAAAAGCGCATTTGCAAAAATTGCCAAAGAGGGAGATTTTGTCACTGCCGGAAAGAATGCAGCATATAGAGAAATGCGGCTTGCATGTCGCGAGATGGAAAGTGGCATTTCGGAATCAAATGCATTGTTTCATTTGGGTGAAAGAACGAGAAGCGGAGAATACAAGAAATGGACTTCGTTCATCATACAATATACAAAAAGCGGTGCAAACGGATTAAAGCGCGCGCTTCAGGAAGAAGTGCAGACTGCGTTAAAGGAGCGAAAAAGCCGGGCAAAAAAGATGGGTGAGGAAGCAGGAACCAAGCTTCTTGTTCCTATGATCATGATGCTGGTGATCGTGATGGTCATCATTATCGTTCCGGCATTTCATACATTTCAAATGTAAGGAGGAAAAGATGAAAACATTAAGAAGATTTTTAAAAGAGGAAGATGGTATCGGAACAGTTGAGATGATCCTGATCCTGGTGGTTCTCATCAGTCTGGTCATTATCTTTAAGAACCAGCTGACAAGCCTTGTAAATGATATTTTTTCGCATATCGTGTCCAAGACCGGAAGCGTTTATTAAATGAAAAAAGGCGAGATCACGGTATTCTTATCACTCATGATGACAGTGATGGTGGGCTTATTGTTTCAGGTGATCGAAGCAGCAAGGACAAACGGTGTACGCTTTATGACAGAATGCGCCGCCGATATGGCACTTCAGTCTGTTTTAGCGGAGTACAACCGAGAACTTTTAAAGCAGTATGATCTGTTTTTTATTGACAGTGCATATGGCTCTTCATATGAAACCAATACGCCGCTTGAAGGACATCTGACAGATTATCTGGATGATAATCTTGGAATGGGAGAAGGTGCCGGACGCATTGCTAAGGATTTTTATAACGCATCATGTGAATCGGTTGTGATCACAGAAACCTGCAAAGCATCGGATATGCTGGGTGATGTAGTCGAGAGGTATGCTGTCGATTACATGCTTGATCTATACGAATTGGATGAGATCCCCTTTTTTTCAAATGAGAGATCCGTGATCGAGCAAAAAGGACTCCTTGGAAACAGGTTCGAGGAAGAGAAAGCAAAAAACAAAGAGCGGATCGCCCGCTATCGAAGGAAGGGCAAAAAGAAATTCAAACATTTTTCGATTGATAATCCGGCAGACGCAGTTTTTGATCAGATGGATCCCGGCATTGTACTTACCAAGGTGACAGGGTCGGATGCTTTATCTGCTAAGAGCATTGCCGGATCGGAATATGTTTCATCTCGGAATTACGAGGAGGGCGATGGTTTTCTTCATGGTGAAACCGCAGCAACGAAAACGGAAGATCTGATCTTTCAACGGTATCTAGTCGAGCGATGTGGGAACTATGTAACGCGAAAGAATAATTCCGAGTTGGGTTATGAACTCGAATATGTACTTTGTGGAAAAGACAGTGACAAGGACAACTTGGATAGTGTGGTGACTAGACTACTGCTTATTCGTGAAACTGCAAATTTTCTGTACTTATCCTGTGATACGCGCAGATGTGCAGAAGCAGAGGCACTAGCGGATACGGTAGCAGCGGTCTGTCTATTGCCTGAACTCGGAAAGATTATAAAGTGGTCGATCATTTTAGCGTGGTCGTATTCAGAAGCCGTCAATGATATTCGCATTCTGCTGTCAGGCGGGAAGGTTGCGCTGATGAAAACTGATGAGCAATGGAAGCTTGGTCTTCTTAATGGTCTTCGAATGAAAACGCCTGGTGGTGACAATGCATCCGGACTGACATATCGCGATTATTTACAAATACTGATGCTCTTTGTAAACAAAGAGGAGAGAAACATGCGTTTTTTGGACATTATGGAAATGGATGTCCGTTGCATAAGCGGGAACGACCTGTTTCGCATTGATCGCTGCATTCATGATCTGGAGGCGGTGATCACGGTGAAATCCGGATGGGGTCACCATATTCGGATTGAACGACTGGTAGGTTATCAAAAATAACAGGAAAGGAGGAAACGGAGATGTTCCCTTTTTGGAATGATATCGAACGAAGAAGAAGCGAACGACTTTATCCATATCTCCTAAGCAAAAGCTATCCCCTAGCTTTTGTCAAATCACCTAAAACAATTCATATCAATCAAATCGGTTTTCAAAGCAATCGGTTATCATCTCTTTTTCATGAAGAAAAGGGAATGTCTCCGTTTCTTTCTGCCAGAGGAAGTATCACGGTCGAGTGTTCGATCGTCTTCCCGATGTTCCTGGTATTTTGTATGCAATTGATCTGCGTGATCTCACTTATACAGTTACATAGCAATATTGAAGCAGCACTGCATCAATCGGTAAGTAAGTGGGCAATAAGGGAGTATCTGGCAGACAGTGCGGGAGTTGAACCGGATAATGCAGTGGGTGTGCTGGCATCAGATGTAGCGATCCGCAGTGATATCGTTTCGTATATTGGAAAAAAGAATCTGGATGATTCCATGATCGTCGGTGGCAGCAGCGGGCTTGTTGTTAGTAAAGATCCGCAGAAACGAAACGGGCAGGATGTGCTTGATATTTCAGTTTCCTATTATGTAAAACCGCTGATCGGTTGGTTTGGGTTTCCCGGTATGCTAATGGGAAATCATTGTCGCGTAAAGCCATGGACAGGTTATATCCCTTGTGGCATCGGCGGTTATACGGAAACGGACGAACCTAGTGTTTATATTACAGAAAGCGGAACAGTCTATCATATGGATTATGACTGTACATATCTTCAGCTTTCCATTGAGCCTGTTCAGAAAGCGACAGTCGGATCGCACAGAAATGAAGATGGTGGAAAATACTATCCATGCGAATACTGCGGGAAGATGATAGGCACGGTTGTTTATATTACAACGCAGGGAGATCGTTATCATGCCTCTCTGAACTGTAAAGGATTAAAGAGATCAATTTATAAAGTACCGTTATCGGAAGTTGGAGGACGAGGACCATGCAGCAGGTGTGCAGCTTAGGTATAATGCTATATCTGATAAAAGCATCATATACGGATATCAGAAAAAGAAGAATCTCCGTGTGGGAGGTCGCGGCAATTGCGTTGATCCTTTTTCTTCTTGCACTCATTGGCGGGTGTATGGAGAAGGAAAGACTGTATTCGATGATCCCGGGACTGATCATATTGTTTGTTGCGTATGTTACCAATGAGCAGATTGGTTACGGGGATGGTCTTATCTTTTTGCTTGTCGGGATGCATACATCGATTATGGAGCTGATGGGGATTCTGCTTTTGTCACTTTTTTTCTGCACGATCCTGTCGATAGGACTTCTTATACTGAAAAAATGTGAGAAACGAGCATCCCTCCCGTTTATACCGTTTATAACAGGGGCATATCTTGTGAGGATGGTAAGCGGATGGATGTAAAAGCGAGTGTTACGATTGAGGCTTCACTTATCCTGCCATTTGCGATCTTCCTGATTTGGAATATCCTGTATGTTTCATTCTTTGTATATGATCAGGCACTTTTGACACAGGGAAGTTATACGACGGCCTTGAAGGCAGAGAGACACATTGGAGATTTGAACGAAAAATCAGGCATAGCAGAAATGAAATATGAGAATGATGTCAAGGATCGGATTGTGATCGGATCCGTTACGATGAAGCAGACGGTCACAGATGAAGAGACAGAAGTGGAGACACAACTTTCTCTGACAGGACCGGGGTCAGCATTTTATAACAGTAACTGGGGCGCCGAACAGAAGAAACGAGTCGATGGCTACCGGCCGGTTAATTTTATTCGAAACTGTCGCCAATTGGAAAAGATCAAAAGCGGGCTGAAATAGGAGCTATGATGAATAATATACAGTTTAAACGGAATTACAGAAATACATACGCGATCTTAAAAGGAATCTTACCAGACGAGACAGAGAATTATTTTGGAAGAACCGTTCTTCAAAATACGATTGACGGGCTGATCAAACCGTCTCTTATTGCGGTAGATGGCGTTATGGAAGTTCATTATGATATAACCGGGATGCAGAGTATGGAGAGTATTTTTTCTGCTTGTGAATTAAAGGTGGAAGATGTGCGCAAACTTATGTTTCATATTGCAAAGCTTCTTCGTGAGACAGAAAAATATCTTCTTGAAAGTGACCGGATCGTTTTTGCACCGTCATATATCTTCTATGATCATGTGAAGTCGGATTGGAAAATGCTGTATGATTTTTCTGGAGAGATACATTCTATGCGACCACTTGCGGAGTTTCTGATCGAGCGATGTGATCCATCAGACGAAAAGGCAACGCAGATCGCATATGACTTTTACGATAAAACGGAGGCGCAACTACTCTCGCTGGATCTTCTGGATCATTATCTGGAAAAAGAAGAGGTCGAGATTCCGGTAAAAACGGAAGAGTTACCTGCGTTGGAGAAGGAATGGTATTTAACGGAAGAAGAGAAAGAAGAAAAGCATTTAAAAACGTTTGATGTTGTTAAAGTCTTTTTTAGGGATAAAGCAAGAGAAGCAGGCAGTGTTTTGCTTGCTCTTTGCGTTTTTGTGTTCGCGGCATATAAGATTACGGGAATATGGTATTTGTATACTCGAATGGAAAGGTTTTTCTGGCTCGGGAGCATGATCATCTGTGCGATCGGTGGAGCAAGTCTAATGCTTTACCGATTGAGAAGCAGTTCCGATTCCGTTGATTCTGAGGAAGATTTTTTGTGGGATGATGAAGGGCAGTCACTTCAACCAGAGTGTGACGATGCTGACACACGAAGCGAAGAGCCGGCTGATCCGGAGGACGATACCGATACCGTCTATGTGGATAAGGCAGAGTTTCATAAGAATCATTCGCTGGCAGAGATTAGGAAAGGACAAGAGATCACACATTATATTGAAAAATATCCCTATGTGATCGGAAAGGATAAAAGCCGCGTTCATCTTGCCATTAAAGATCGCGGCGTGAGCGGTGTTCATGCACGTCTTCTCATGGAAAACAACGAAATATTTCTCGAAGACCTCTGTTCCGTAAATGGAACGTTCATCAATGACTTCCTGATCGAACCACATGAAAAGAAGATCCTGCACCGCGGAGATATTCTGATCCTTGGCTCCTCCGAGTTTGTATTCCGATAGGAGATGTTGTATAATTTTAGCGAATATTAGGCGAGGGGAGATCGGCAATGAAGATCAACATTTACTATGGCGGCCGTGGGTTAATGGATGACCCGACATTGTTTGTGATCAATAAAATGCAGGAGGTTTTGGAAGAGCTCCGTGTGACAGTTGAGCGCTTTAACCTCTATGAGTTGAAGAGCAGTATCACGACGCTACCATCGACGATCAAAGATGCAGATGGAATCATTCTCGCCTCGACTGTGGAGTGGCATGGGATCGGCGGTTACATGATGCAGTTTTTGGATGCGCTTTGGCTGTACGGTGACAAGGAAAAGATCAGCAAGATCTACATGTGCCCCATCGTCATGTCCACCACATACGGTGAGCGCGAAGGAAAGCTCAATCTTTCCGTGGCATGGGAGATTCTGGGCGGACGTCCATGCAGCGGCATATGCGGATACATTGCGGATATTGTAAATCTTGAGATGAACAAGGACTATTCCAAGTTGATCGAGAAGAAAGCTGAGAATATGTACCGCACGATCAATCAGAAGACCCCGTCTCTTCCTGCCAGCAACCAAGCGATCAAGAAGATGGTATCCGTTACGAAGAATACCGACCTTACACCGCAGGAATCTGAGCAGCTCTCACAGCTTGCATCCGATGAAAACTATGTACAGCGTCAGAAGGAGGATATCCAAGAGCTGACCAGTATGTTCAAAGGTATGCTTGAGAATCGGGAACTTGACGAGGATAGTGCATACATCAAAGAATTGACGGAGCACTTTAAACCGCAACCCGGGGTCAAAGCAGTCTATCGTATCCACATTGAAAACAGAAAAAAGACGCTGATCATCTCGGTTAACACAAAGGATCTGAATTGTTACTACGGCACAGTTCAGAAAGCGGATGTGGACATTTGGATCAGCGATGCGATGATGCGTGATATCACATCCGGGCGGATCACGTTCCAGAGATGTTTTATGAGTGGCAATATGAAGAAGACAAAAGGCGATTTCGGCTTGATGCGTATGCTGGATCAACTGTTCGTCTTTCAGGAGTAGATGAGGAGGCAGTATGAAGAACGATCAATGTATATTTTGTAAGATTGCAGCGGGAGAGATCCCGAGCAAGACGATTTATGAAGATGATGAATTCCGTGTAATCCTTGATCTTGGACCTGCAACAAAAGGACACGCCCTGATTCTTCCGAAAGAGCACTATGCAAATCTTTATGAGCTACCGGAAGAAACCGCAAAGAAAGTAATCTGCCTTGCGAAGAAGATGGCATCTGTGATGACAGAGAAGCTTCATGCGGATGGATTTAATCTGGTTCAGAATAACGGAGAAGTTGCCGGCCAGACAGTTTTTCACTTTCACATGCATCTGATTCCGCGCTATAAAGGCGATGGTCAGACGATCGGCTGGAAACCCGGGAAGCCTTCTGACGAGGAGCTTGAGGCGATTCGCAAAGCAATCAGCGAGTGATCCGAAATGATCAAAAAAGGAAGTGCTACGTGCACTTCCTTTTCTAATTGTTTATTCTGTCTCTCCGTCAAGTGATGTTGTATCTTGAATTAATTTGATGATGGTATCAATGGAATTCAGTTGGTTGCTTCGCTCCATAGCTTCCGTGTAGATATGTCTGGAACAGTACAACTCTCGGATCTTTTCAACAAGAAGAGAATCACTCAAATCATCTTCATCAATGACGATACTGAATCCCTGTGCTTCAAAAGACTGTGCGTTGAGCATTTGATCACCGCGACTCGCTTTAGGAGACAGAGGAATCAGAATATTCGGCTTTTTCAGGGCGAGCAATTCGCAGATCGCATTTGCGCCTGCTCTTGATACGATCACATCTGAAAGAGCAAACAGATCTTTCAATTCTGCTTTTACGTATTCGAATTGTTTGTAACCCTCTACACCTAGGAGCAGATTATCCACTTTTTCTTTTCCGCAGATGTGGATGACCTGAAAATCCTCCAGAATGTATTTTAATGCTTCTCGGATCGCTTTGTTGATTGCAGCCGCCCCAAGGCTTCCGCCCATAACCATCACGACAGGTTTATCTGCATTGAATCCGCAAAGCTTTCTTGCTCGGTCAGCATCACCTTCCGAAAGTTCTTTTCGAATCGGTGATCCGGTTAAGATTCCTTTGCCTTCCGGGATATACTGCATGGTCTCAGGGAAGTTTAAGCAGATCTTTTCTGCGACGGGGATGCAGATTTTATTGGCAAGCCCCGGCGTCATATCGGATTCATGAATGATGCAGGGAATGTGAAGAGCATGCGCCGCGCGAACAACGGGAACGGATACAAATCCGCCTTTTGAAAAGACGATATCGGGTGAGATCTGTTTTAAGATCTTCTTTGCTTCTGCATAGCCCTTCATGACACGGAACGGATCCGTGAAATTCTTCAGATCAAAATATCGACGGAACTTGCCGGTAGAGATTCCGTAATATGGAATGTCAAAGTCTTCAATAAGTCTTTTTTCGATACCGTCAAACGATCCGATATAATGTATATCGTAATCTGCTTCTTTTAAGGCGGGGATCAAAGCAATATTGGGTGTAACATGCCCGGCGGTGCCTCCGCCCGTCAAAACGATTCTCTTCATGACCGATCCCTCCCGCAGTTTATTTCATGGATTCAAGTGCCTGTGCCAATTGATCGGGACAGGAGGTGGGTTTGAATCCGCAGGTGATTCCTTTTAAACGGGAGATCGCATCTTCGACAGACATGCCTTTAACAAGCGCAGCGATTCCTTTTAGATTACCGTTGCATCCACCGGTGAATTGTACACTTTGAATGATTCCGTTTTCCGCTTCAATGTCAATAGCGGAAGAACAGACTCCTTTCGGCTGATATCTCATGACGTTTCCTTCTTTCATAGTCTTATTTCTTATTACTAATGCGTAGTATATCAAAATTGCATTCATCTTTCTACCCCTCCAGATCCGGAAAGCCCGCAAATCTTGAAAAAAAGCGGTCTCTTTGCTATACTGATAGCAACTTCCGAACCGGAAAACCAAGGAAAGAGAGCGTGCGGATGAAGATAGTTGTTTTGGAAAGAGATAGTGTAGGAACAGATATTTCCGTAGACTGCTTAAAGCAATATGGGGATGTGACATTTTATCGAAATACCGTGCGCCATCAGGTGGCGGAGCGGATTAAGGATGCCGATATCATCATCAACAATAAGGCACCGCTTGATCGGGAGACGTTAAAGGATGCTCCGAATGTGAAGTTGATCTGCGAATTTGCGACGGGTTATGATAATGTGGATATTGTCTATTGTAAAGAGCGCGGCATCAAAGTCGCAAATGCGCGCAATTACAGTACTGCTGCTGTAGCACAGCATACTTTTGCGCTTCTGTTTTATCTGTTGGAACACCTGCCGCATTATGATCAATATGTTAAAGGCGGTACATATGGAGCGCAGGATCGTTTTTCCAATTTTGACTTGCCGTTTGTTGAGCTGGATGGAAAGACGTGGGGCATAGTTGGAATGGGTAATATCGGAAAAGCTGTGGCAAAGGTGGCAAAAGCGTTCGGATGTCGTGTGATTTTCTCTTCTCCTACGGGAAAGAGTACCTGTACAGAATATGAGAAGGTGCCGTTTGATACGCTTCTACACGAATCGGATTTTCTCTCACTTCATTGTCCTTTAAGTAACTTGACCAGGCACCTGATTGATGAGACGGCACTCTCAAAGATGAAGAAGACGGCGATTCTCCTGAATGTAGCGCGGGGTGGAGTTGTTGATACGCGGGCGCTTGCTAAGGTACTCAGTGCCGGAGGGATTCTGGCAGCAGGCCTGGATGTTCTGGAGGCGGAACCGATCGCATCAGATGACCCGCTTGGAGAGATCAAGGACAGTAACAAGCTTCTGATCACACCGCACATGGCATGGGCGAGTACAGAAGCAAGAGAACGAATCGTTGAAGAGACTTGCAAGAATCTGGAGGCTTTCTTCAAAGGAGAAGACAGAAACATCGTCAATCTGTAACGACAGAGTGAGATCATAATAAGGAGTGGTGGCATGGCAGAATTGGTAACATCGAATGATGTATATGAACTGAAGGTGCTGGATGTGATCAACGGTTTTCAGGTGAGACCCGGTTTTTATGAAAAAAACGGTGCGACCGCTCTTTCCAATTCGTGCGTGAATTTCACCGTGCAGTCTGCGGGTGCAACATCGTGCGAATTGTTGCTTTTTAAGAGAGAATGCAAGGATCCGTATGCAGTTCTGCCCTTTCCGGAGCATTATCGTATCGGTCATGTTTTCTCCATGATGGTATTTGGACTGAATATTGAAGAGTTTGAATATGCGTATCGCTTCGACGGACCGTATGATCCTTCGAAAGGTCTTCTTTTTGATAAAACGCATGTCCTGTTGGATCCTTATGCAAAAGCGGTTACCGGTCAAAGTGTATGGGGAAAGAAGGCGGCTGACTACGGCGGATGTTACCATGCCCGCGTCGTACGGAACAACTTTGATTGGGGCACAGCCAGACAGCCGCTGATTCCGATGAGTGATCTGATCATTTATGAGATGCACGTGCGAGGATTTACAAAAGATCCTTCATCCGGTGTCACATTCCCCGGAACTTTTGAGGGGATCCGCGAGAAGATCCCATATTTAAAGGAACTTGGTGTCAATGCGGTTGAGTTGATGCCGATCTTTGAATTTGATGAAACAATGGGCTACCGTAATGTCGATGGTGAAGATGTCATTGATTATTGGGGCTACAATACAGTCAGCTTTTTTGCGCCCAACACAAGTTATACAGCTAATACGGAATACAACCGTGAAGGAACGGAACTGAAAGGTTTGATCCGCGAACTGAATGCAAACGGAATCGAAGTATTTTTGGATGTTGTCTTTAATCATACGGCGGAAGGCAACGAAAAGGGACCGTTCATTTCATTTAAAGGAATCGACAACAATATCTATTATCTTCTGACGCCGGAAGGATTCTATTACAACTTCAGCGGATGCGGTAATACACTGAATTGCAATCATCCAATTGTACAGAATCTGATATTGGAATGCCTTAGATATTGGGTTACGGATTATCGTGTTGACGGATTCCGTTTCGATCTTGCAACGATCCTCGGCCGATGTGAAGACGGATCACCGATGAGCAATCCGCCGCTTTTAAAGCAACTGGCATACGATCCGATCCTTGGAAACACAAAATTGATTGCTGAGGCGTGGGATGCCGGCGGACTGTATCAGGTCGGCAGTTTTCCGTCCTGGGACCATTGGGCAGAGTGGAACGGTAAGTATCGTGACTGCATGCGCAGTTTTCTCAAGGGCGATTATTGGGAGGCGCCGGAAGCGCTGAATCGGATCATCGGATCTCCGGATCTTTATGGCGATCACAAAATGGGACACAATGCATCTGTCAATTTCCTGACATGTCATGACGGCTTCACGCTCTACGATATGTATGCTTACAACGATAAGCATAATGCGAAGAACGGCTGGGACAACACGGACGGAGTGAATGATAACAGAAGCTGGAACTGTGGTGTGGAAGGCGATACGGATTGCCCGGAGATCATCGCACTTCGTAAGAAACTGATCAAAAACGCCTGCGCTGTTTTGATGTGCAGTCGTGGGATTCCGATGTTCCTGGCAGGTGATGAGTTTGGCAATACGCAGTACGGTAACAACAATGCATACTGTCAGGATAATGCGATCTCTTGGATCAATTGGGACAGACTGGAATCCAATCGGGATATATTTGAATTTTTCAAGTATATGATCGCATTCCGAAAAGCGCATGCAAACATACGAGAGGATTTGGAAAAGTCTGCGATCGGTTATCCGTTTATCAGTATTCATAACGGATCGCCGTGGTATTCGGAGACGAATGCGCAAACGAAAATGCTTGGCATTTTGTATGCGGGTTTTGACCGCAGCAAGATGCAGGATGAACCTGTTTATGTGGTGATCAACCCCTATTGGGAAGATGCCTCTGTCAAGCTCCCTGAACTGGGTGACCGGTACGACTGGATCGTTGCCGTGAACACAGGACTTCCGGATGGAGAGCAGGCCTTCTTTGAGCCGGACAAAGCACCGATCATAGAAAGTCATTTTGTTGTAAAAGATCGAAGCGTTGTGATCTTTGTCGGAAGGAGAAAGCAATAAATGAATTATATCGTGCTGGATCTGGAATGGAACCAGAGTGCAAAGCCGGCAAACGAAGTAAAGGGGATCCCGTTTGAGATCATTGAGATCGGAGCGATCAAACTGAACGCGCAAAAGAAAATGATTGCGGAATTCAGTGAACTGATCAAACCGTCTGTATACAAAGAGATGCATTCTGTTACCCGGAAACTGATCCACCTGCAAATGGAAGAGTTGGAAAAAGGTGATCCGTTTCCTGTAGTCATGAGGCGTTTTTTGGATTGGTGCGGGCCGGATGTACGGTTCTGTACCTGGGGACCGTTGGATCTGACCGAACTTCAACGCAATATGACCTATTACAAGATGGGTACGCTCTCGCAAAAGACACTTCGCTTTTTGGATGTGCAGAAACTTTTTAGTATTGCCTATGAAGATCGGAAAAGCAGACGCTCCCTGGAATTTGCGGTTGATTTTCTCAAGATTGAAAAGGACATTCCGTTCCATCGTGCATTCAGCGATGCGTATTATACGGCTAAAGTGTTACAGGAGTTTCCGGATCCGTCCATTGAAAAGAATTACTCATTCGATTATTATGTTTTGCCGCAAAAGCGTGAAGATGAAATTTTTGCGGTATTTGACACGTATGCAAAATACATCTCCCGTGTCTTTGATGATAAACAAGAAGCGGTCATGGACAGGAGAGTTTGCAGCACCAAATGCTATCTTTGTCGTCGTAACATCAGGCGGAAGATCAGATGGTTTACGCCAAACGGCAAACATTACTACAGCGTGTCATATTGCGATCAGCATGGATACATGAAAGGAAAGATCAGAATCCGCAAAGCAGAAGATGATCGTGTTTATGCGGTAAAGACTTTAAAGTTTATTTCCGAAGAAGAAGCAAAAGAAATCCGCGCCAAGAGAGACAAGGCGCGGGAGTTTCGTAAAATAAAAAGAATACGCGAAAAAGAAGTGAAAAAGGGTCGGAGCTAGAAATCAAAATCATCAAAGGGCGAGTGGACCCTTTTTCTTTTTTTCCGGCGAAGCTTGGATTTTCTCCTTTTGGCAAAATGATAATTGCTAATTATCGAATGGATGACGCAGAGCAGGATTAAGCCTGCTGCCCCGATCGAGACATAGAAAATTACCTGACGCACGTTGATAAAAATGACAGGAGTTTCTTCTCTGTGTACTTTTGAAAGATCGGGTTTTTGATTCTCTTTCTGGTTACTGAAATCAAATGCGACTTTTTTCTCGGATGTAGCCACATCAATTGTAGCGCTGCCGACCGGAATACCGTGGTAAGTATAGAAAATCTCGGCGATTGCATCTTCTTTATCGGTATCGTATGAGAGCGTTGAGTCGAGGTCATCAAATACGGCAGTGATCGGAAGGACAACAGTATCCGTTCCATTCAATGAAAGAAGCGGTGTAGAAGATCCGAATATTGCGTTTTCGGACGGGAAAAGATCATGATCACTGACGCTGTAGGATGTCTCGTATTCTGAAACGGTAAGCGCCTGGAACTTGTCAAAGCCATAATCAAATAAGGATACGGTGTCTGTGAACTGTTCAGGCGATTCCTCTTTCATAATGACGCAGACCAATTTCATGTTGCCACGTTGTGCACAGGAAACGAGCGTTTGACGGGCAATGTCTGTGTATCCGGTCTTGCTTCCAAGAAGTCCTTCATATGCATAGGTTGCACCGGCATAGAGTTTATTTTTAGAGTGGATGTAGAGATCATCATCCGGTTGCGTTGCAGATTGAGGAATATGATAGGTGGTCGTGGATGACATCTTGCAAAGGAGCTCGTTTAAAAAGAATGCCTTTGCAATTAGTGCCAGATCGTAGGCGGAAGTGTAGTGCTCATCATCGTGCAGACCGTTTGTGGTCACAAAATGGGAGTCTTCACAGCCGAGTTCTTTAGCACGTTCGTTCATCAGAACAGCGAAATCTTCCATGCTGCCACTGATATGTTCGCCGATCGCGTTGGCCGCTTCGTTCGCACTACCGACTAAGATGGCATATAAGCATTCTTCAACGGAAATTTCTTCTCCTTCGTCGAGACCAACGTTGGAACTGTCGCGCGGAATTGTGAAAACGGCTTTATGAGACATTTTTACCCGTTCATCCATTTTGCACTTTTCGGATGCGATCAGGCAAGTCAGGATCTTGGTTGTACTGGCGGGATAGAGATGCTCGTGAATATTCTTGGCATACAGGATTGTTCCGGTATTTGCTTCTAGCAAGATCGCACTTTCAGCACCGATAGCAGGGCCGTACGGCCAGTTTTCGTAGCTGTTCGTTTCAACGGGAAGTGACTTGCGTGCTTCAGCGTCGGCACGGGGATCCGCTGCTGCCAGAGCAGGGAGCATAGAAGTTCCTGCCATATATAAAAATAAAAAAGCGCTCATGGTAAAACGCATGAGCCGATTGTTGTAATGGATCATTTTCTTTCCTCAAGCGGTTATTTCGTATCCATTCTACACTATTTTGCAGGTTATTCAAAGCCAATAATATTTGCTGATACTTAACCGAATTCGCCTTGTTTGCTGTTTTCATTTGACAAATAAAGGTGTAACATCGTAGTATCATATGCTGGAAACCGAAGTTTTTTAGAGGTCAGAATATATATGCGATTAAGAAACATACCCGGGGCGGATGCGGTAATCGAAAACAGTCCCTATGTGATAAAGGAAGCGGAGAAGACACGCGGGCTCTGGAAAGAATTGTTCGGAAATGACCATCCGATCCATGTCGAGATCGGGATGGGTAAGGGTCGCTTCCTTATGACAATGGCAGAACAGAATCCCGATATCAACTATATCGGAATTGAACGATATACAAGTGTTTTGCTCAGAGCCGTACAGAAAATAGAAGAAAAGCCACTTCCCAATCTGGTTTTTCTTTGTATAGAAGCAGCCGATATTGAGCTTGTTTTCGGTGAGCAGGAGATCGACAAGATTTATCTGAATTTTTCGGATCCTTGGCCGAAGGATCGGCATGCGCAGAGGCGCTTGCCGTCCGCAAGATTTCTTGCCCGTTTTGATCATGTTTTGAAAAAAGAAGGCGACCTGGAGTTTAAGACCGATAATCGGGGACTATTCGACTTTGCGGTGAGTGAATTGGAACCTGCCGGTTGGAAGGCAAGAGTCATTACGTATGATCTGCATGCGGATAAAGAGCTTTGCCGCGGTAATGTTATGACGGAATACGAAGAGAAATTTTCGGCAAAAGGAAATCCGATCTGTAAATATATCATTTATCGATAAGGAAAGGAAACGGGCATGTATTTTTTCTTCTTGCTCATCTGGATCGTTTTTAACGGTCAGTTTACATGGGAGATCTTTTGGTTTGGTGTTGTGATTGCAGCACTGATGTATGCATTTATCTGCAAGTTTATGGATTACAGTATTCATAAGGATATTATCTATTTCCGCAAATCGCTTGCCTTTTTGAACTATGTGCGCATTCTTGTGATTGAGGTCATTAAGGCCAATATCGCGTCTATGCGGTTTTTGTTTTCTCAAAAAACGGAGATTGAGCCGCTTCTTATTACGTTCCGGGTTCCACTGAAAACGGAGATCGGGCGTGTTCTTCTGGCAAATTCCATTACGTTGACACCGGGGACGATCACGGTTTCCGTTGAGGGAGACCGATTTACAGTATATTGTCTGGACAAAGAGATGGCAGAAGGTCTTTCTGACGGCATTTTTGTTCAGAAGCTTTTAAAGTTGGAAGAGGTGAAATGATATGAGTGGAGAAGGGACGGTAACGTTGGCGGCTGCATATCTGTTTGTCTATCGAGCGGCACTTATTATTTTGGCACTCATGCTTTTACTTTGTCTGATTCGTGCGATCAAGGGACCGCGAATAGCGGATCGTCTGATGAGCGGAAATATGATGGGAACAATCGTTATGGTTATGGTTTCCATTCTGGCGCTTCAGCTAAATGAGGGGTACCTAACCGATATCTGCCTGATCTATGCGTTGATCAGCTTTCTTGCGATTGTCGTAATTACGAAGGTATATATCGGCGTACATGTTGAAAAGGAAGCGATTAAAGAGGAGGAGCGGAAACATGATTGAATGGATTCGATTTATTGCCGGGACTGCTTTTTTGTTATTGGGAATCGTGATTTTCGGGATTGAGATTTTTGGCGTTTACCGCTACCGCTATGTGTTGAATCGAATGCATATGGCAGCTTTCGGAGATACTTTTGGAATTGGGGCATCTATGATCGGACTGATCATCTTCAGCGGCCTGAATTTTACATCATTAAAAATGTTTTTTGTTGTTCTGTTTTTGTGGTTTTCATCACCTGTTTCATCGCATATGATCACGTTAATGGAAGTGGAGACCGCAAAAGATCTGCACGAACATATGGAGGTGAAGGAAGAATGAATCCGTTTATGGTCATATTGCTCTGTTTTTTAATCATATGCGCGATTTTTGTTTCTTTATCCAAAAATTTGCTTAAGTCTGTCGTGATCTTTATGTCGTACAGTTTGATTATGTCAGTTATCTGGATGTTACTTGAATCTCCCGATCTGGCCATTACCGAAGCAGCGGTTGGAGCGGGCGTAACCAGTGTTTTGTTTTTTGCGACATTAAAAAAGATTCAGGCAATCGATGCGGAGGAAAAACCGGATGAGCAGGAAGAAGACTGACGAGCAATATAATAAGAGTTTTGCCTCTCGCTTTTTCCGTTGGTTAAACGGAGAGGAGGATCCGTACATCGGCGTTGTGGAAATGAAGCCACAGAAAGAGCCGGAAGGTATCCTTGAGGCAAAGAGCCGTCATAAAGAAGAAGTATTTTATAAGATTCAACATATTTACGACATCAAACATAATAGGCAATACAGAAAATTCAATGCATTGTTTAATTTTTCATCGATCGTTTTCTGTATTATTCTGGTTGCCGTGTTGACTATGGCAATTTCATATATGCCGCCCGTCGGATCAGCAGACAGACCCGTGAACAATGAGGTCTCGCTACGATATATCGAAAGCGGTCTTCAAGAGACGGGTGCGGTTAATATTGTCGGTGGTATGATCCTTGACTACAGAGCATTTGATACGCTTGGTGAGTCGCACGTTCTTTTTGTCGCGACGATCACCGTTTTGATCCTACTTCGGCGTGATACGCAGCGCAAAGACGGAAAGGTAAGCGATTATTATTATGAGCCGAAGGATGATATTGTCTTGCAGATGGTAACAAAGTTTTTAATGCCGGCAATTGTAATCTTCGGGATCTATGTGATCTTAAACGGACATTTGGGACCCGGCGGCGGTTTTTCCGGCGGCGCAGTGATCGGTGCAGGATTGATTTTATACCAGAATGCGTTTGGTTTTCGGAAGACGGGGCGGTTTTTTACAGCCGGTACGTATAAGTGGGTTAGTTTCGGAGCGTTATCGTTCTACTGTCTTGCTAAAAGTTATTCATTCTTTACGGGTGCGAACCATTTAGAGAGTGTGATCCCGAAAGGAACACCGGGTGATATTCTTTCTTCCGGTTTGATCTTGCCGCTTAATATTGCGGTCGGACTGGTTGTAGCATGTACGATGTATGCATTTTATGCAATGTTTCGCAAGGGAGGTTTCTAAATGGGAAGTAATCTTCTGGCGAATTACGGAGAAGTGGCAGCGGCGATTCTGTTCGGGATCGGTTTTACGAATCTGCTTCTTCATAAGAACCTTATTAAAAAGATTATTGGCCTGAATATCATGGATACGGCAGTATATTTGTTTCTAGCCGAAAAGGGATACATTACGGGGCGAGTAGCGCCGATCGTTGTAAACGGCGTTCAGGATATGGAGGCTTATATTAATCCGATTCCCGCAGGTCTCGTTCTGACCGGTATCGTTGTCTCTGTTTCGGTAACGGCATTGATGTTGTCACTGACGATCAGGCTTTATGGGCGCTATCGCACGCTTGATCTGGATGAAATATCAGCGCAGCTTCGCAAGGAGGGAAGATAATGGATTTTATTCGTAATTTTCCTTTTTTCTCCATCATTCTGTCGCTTTTCTCCGGATCGATCTGTTCCGTACTGCCGGCTAAAGCTGCAAGATGGGTTAATACGTTTGTTATTGTGATCTGTGCGATCCTATCCGGTGCAACGCTTTATTATGTGCTTCAAACGGGAGAATGTTTTGTATACATGATGGGGCATTTTCCTGCACCATGGGGTAATGAGATCCGTGCCGGTGTTCTGGAAGCATTGATGGCGTTGTTCTTTTGCCTTGTTATGCTTCTTTCGATGCTTGGTGGAAGGAAGAAAGTTGACGAAGAGATCATAGAGAGTAAGCATAATCTTTTCTATATTCTTGTCAATCTCATGTTGACATCGCTTCTTGCGCTTGTCTATACGAATGACCTTTTTACGGCGTACGTTTTTGTCGAGATTAACACAATCTCTGCATGCGGTCTTATCATGATTCGTCGGATAGGGCGAACATTTGAGGCAGCAGTTCGCTATATGATCATGAGCCTGGTTGGCTCCGGTATGATTCTGTTCGGGCTTTGCATGCTCTATGATTTGACAGGGCACCTGCTGATGAGCAATATTCAGGAATCCGTACAGAAGGTTATGGAGGTGGAGGCATACCATGTCCCGCTTCTTGTAACAATCACGTTGCTTGTCATTGGCCTTGCGATCAAGAGTGCTCTGTTTCCGTTTCATGCCTGGCTTCCGGATGCATATGGTTATTCAACCATTTCATCGGCGGCAATTTTGTCGAGTCTTGTTTCAAAGGGATATATATTTTTACTGATTAAGATCATTTATCGCGTAATCGGTTATGAAGTGTTCAGAAGCACACATATCATCGATATATTATTCATTTTCGGTTTAGCCGGTATGATCTTCGGCTCGACGAGCGCGATCAAAGAGCAGGATATTCGACGGATGGCAGCATTTTCTTCGGTTGCACAGATCGGTTACATCTATATGGGCATCGGACTGGGGACTCAGGAAGGTATGATTGCCAGCGTGTTCCATATTTTTGCACATTCCTGCGCAAAGGCGCTTGTCTTTATCGGAATCATCGGTTTGACGGATGCTTCCGGTTTTAACAGACGTTTTTCCGAATTGACCGGAGCGGGATTTCGAAATAAAGTAGCCGGGATCGGCTTTATCGTTGCGTCTCTGTCTATGATCGGCGTTCCGGTCTTTGCCGGATTCGTTAGTAAGCTTCTGTTTGCCAGAGCAGCAGTTCTCAATACGGGAAAACTGCTGCCGACGATGATCGTTTTGGCGATCAGTACGATCCTGAATGCGATCTACTTCCTGAAAACAGGGATCAGGATCTACACGCCAAACAACGGGTCCGAATATGC
>JAIKWO010000092.1 GCA_024684675.1 Lachnospiraceae bacterium | reverse complement strand
ATGCGATTGCGATATAACGCATCTTCATAACGCTGACGCCGACCGAAGATGCAGCATTGGGGTTCTCTCCTACCGAACGGAGATTCAGACCGATTGGCATCTTATAAAGCATAACCCATGTCAGGAACACAAGAAGAAATGCCACATATGTAAGGATCGAATGACCGGATACAATCGCTCCGAGCACAGGAATATCCTTAATAAGCGGAATATTCCATACCGGGATCTGATGAATCTTTGTGATTAGGGACGTCGTAGACGCCATGGATTTGCCTTCGGTAAGCTGTGTAAGCACCTTGACAAGAAACAGCGTACCACCGGAACCGATCATGTTGATCGCGATACCAACAAGGATGATATCTGTCTTTAAATTAAAAGCAAACAGGCCCATAAGGAGCGATACCAATACACCGACAATAAGTGCGACCAGAAGGCCTACCACCCAGGATCCTGACCAATAAGCGGTAAGGGATCCAAAGAGTGCGGAGATCATCATGGTACCGTCAAGACCGATATTGGAAATGCCGGCCTTTTCAACAATAACCGCACCTAGTGTAGCAAACAGGATCGGGGAAGTGATTCGAATGATCGAATAGAAGAACCCCGTTGTCATGATCGAGGATAATAATGTACTCATGCTCTGCCACCTTCCTTTCCTGCTTTATTTAATGCTTCAATCTCAGCCTTGGCAGCCTTGACTACCTGTTTCTGACGATAGCCTGCAAGGAACTGCTCAGCAGCAAAGAATACAAATACAACGCCCTGAATAATGTCGATCAACTGCGCGGGAACGTTACAATACGTCGCCATCAGATTACAGCCTTTATCCAGGTATGCCATGAAGAAGGCAGCGAACAGGACCATGATCGGATTATTGCCGGCAATGCAGGCAACCGTGATACCGGTCCAGCCGTATCCGGGAAGCGCTTTCCACTGATAGTTGGTGTAGCGTCCGAGCATCTCAATACCACCGCCAAGACCTGCAAGCAAACCACCGATCACCTGTGATAAAACGATGATCAGGCCGACCTTAATACCGGAATACGTTGCAAAATCCTGATTGATACCGATCATGCGGATCGCATACCCCCAACGTGTACGGAAAATAAAGATCGAGGTAAGCGCGATAAAGATCAGTGCGATCAAAAAGCCCCAGGAAAGCTTAGAGCCGTTATCAACAAGTGGCGGAATGATTGCAGTCGGCAAAAAGTCGTAACTCATGACCTGACCTTTGCTCTTATCTGCCAGACTCGTATTCATCAAATAGTTAATGATATACATGATGATACTGTTAAGCATCAGAGAGCAAACCATCTCGGACACACCGAGCTTTGCCTTCAAAACGGCAGGAATCAGCATCATGATACCAACAGAAACAGATGCGACAATAAGTGCCACTATAATATGAAGACCTGTCGGAAGCGGCAAATAAACCGCAACCATAGATGCCATAAAGGCACCGAGCATGATACCGCCTTCGCCACCAAGGTTAAACTGGTTGGCAGCAAACATCACGCAGGCTGCAAGCGATGTAAAAATGATCGGGATCATTGCAGCCAGAATATCTGTAAAGTTCTTTGCAGCAAAGCCTTTCTTGCCCCACAAAGGACGAACCAGCATATTGAGCATTGCATCACCGGTTGAAGACAGCTTTGCGCCGAATGAGGCACCATCCGCACTGATAAATACCAAAACCGCAGCGACAAGAAGTGCGATCATGATTGCCACAAAGCCACGTAAGATCGTGAATCTGAGTTGTGCTTTCTTACTCATGACATACCCTCCTTATCTCTTCTTCTGATTGTTTCTTTAATCCGAGCATATACTCACCCATCAGTTCGTCGGTCAGAACGGATGTGTCTTCAAAATATGCTGCGATCTTTCCGCCATACATAACGATCAGACTGTCGGAAAGCTCCATAACTTCGTTCAGATCGGCTGAAACAAGAAGGACTGCGATGCCGGATCTGGAAAGCTCAACAAGTTTTTTACGAATAAATTCCGTCGCGCCGACGTCAATACCACGTGTAGGCTGGTCCGCGATGATCAGCTGCGGATCATTGGAAAACTCTCTTGCGACAACAACCTTCTGGATATTACCGCCTGAAAGCATGCCAACCTTCTGCTGCGCAGATTTGCATAGAACTTTGTAATCAAGCACAAGTTCTTCGGACATTTCATGGATCTTGTTCATATCAAACAGGATACCTTTATTGAGATCATTGCTGTCACAGCGGTCTGAAAGCAGATTCTCTTCGATCGATGCATTCGCAGCGATACCATAGATCATACGATCTTCCGGAACAAGGGACACATGCTTATCTCGGATCTTCTTCTGATTAAGACCTACAATGCTCTCGCCATTTACCGTAATCGTACCGCTGTTAGGCTTCGCAAAGCTAAAGAGCAGGTCAACAAGTTCTTTCTGGCCGTTTCCTTCTACGCCGGCTATTCCAAGAATTTCGCCGCGGCGAACATCAAAGGAAAGGTTGTCAACCATCTTCTTATCCCATTCATTGACAAATGTCAGATTGCGAACCTTCAGGACGGATTCCGTAGGCTGTGCTTTATCTTTCTGAACCTGCAGCACGACATCACGGCCGACCATCATACGAGAGATCTGCTGCGGCGTCACATCTTTGGTGTTGTGTGTACCAAGGAATTTACCGCCACGCAAAATGGACAGACGATCTGTGATCTCCATGATCTCGTTCAGCTTATGTGAGATAAAGATAATCGTATAGCCCTGATTCTTTAAATTGATCAGCTCTTTAAAAAGTTCAGTCGTCTCCTGTGTTGTCAGAACCGCGGTAGGCTCATCGAGGATCAGGATCTTTGCACCACGAACGAGTGCTTTTAAGATCTCAACCTTCTGCTTCATACCAACCGGGATATCCATTACCTTTGCATCAGGATCAACATCCAGATTGAATCGTTCGGAGTACTCTTTTGTAATGTGAACAGCTTCCGCATAGTTAATCAATACACCTTTTTTCTTGGGCACCATGCCAAGAACCATATTTTCAGCAACGGTCAAACTTGGAACAAGCATAAAATGTTGATGCACCATACCGATCCCATGTGCAATCGCAACATTCGGCGAAGTCAATTTAACCTTTTCACCGTTAACGAAAATATCACCGCTTGTAGGCTGTTCAAGGCCAAACAGCATTTTCATCAGCGTCGATTTACCGGCACCGTTCTCTCCCATCAGCGCATGGATCTCGCCCTTTTTGACACAAAAGTCTACATCCTGATTTGCAGCTACGCCATTGGGATATACTTTAGAGATCTTACGCATCTCAATGACATATTCTTGATTCAGATCTGCCATAACTACCCCCTGTAGAAAATTGAATATAACAGAAAAAGCACACCGCACCAAAGCGATGCAGTGTGCTCTTTTATCCTATCGGATCAGATCACGGCTTAACGGAATCACGTAAGGATTCAGCTTTACCAGTTGTATCGCCGATTGCAGAGTCAACAACGATGGAACCGTCCATAATTGCCTTCTCAGCTGCTTCTACTTTTGCTTTTGTGTCAGCAGATGCGTATTTAGCAAAGTTCTTATCTGTAACAATGCCAACACCGCCATCAGCAATACCAAGTGTTACTTCTGTGCCGAAGTGGTTATTGCCTGCATCCATCTCATTGATGAACCAGATCAGGGAATTACCAACGTTCTTCAGACCGGAAGTTAATGTGATCGCTGCAAGGTCAGCAGAGAATGTAGCTTCCTGATCGGAGTCTACACCGATGAACCAGCAGTTGCCCTTCTCAAGTGCAGCTTCTGCAGCACCGTTGCCGGCATTACCTGCTACACCCCAGATGATATCGCACTTGTTATCATCGATCATGGATGTACCGAACTCTTTAGCGATTGCTGTATCAACATAATCGTTGGTATAACGTGTATCAACTTTGATGTCCTTGTTAACAGCCTGAGCACCTTCGATAAAGCCAATGAGGAAGTCATTGATAACAGGGCTGTCAACGCCGCCTACGAAACCAAGTACAGGATCCGCATTGATATTGTCAACGGATGTATCGGTTGTCATGCAAGCTGCAAAAGTACCTACAAGGTAACCAAGGTCATTCTGCTTATATGTGATGTTACATACGTTAGCATTCTCACCAACATATGTGTTGTCATCATAGATAACAAATTTCTGATCAGGATACTTTGTAGCAACTTCTTTCAGATTGTCAGGCATCTGGTATGTACCACAGACGATCAGATCATACTCGCCGGATTCAGCAACTTCATACATTGTGCTGAGCCACTTCGGCTGATCTTCATCTGTACCGCCCATCTCAATGGTGGTCAGTGTGATACGTCCCTCGTCACGAAGCTTTTCAAGACCTGCTTCAGCAGAGTCAAAGAAAGACTTGTCACCAAGGTTACCATTAACCAGGTTGCAAACATTGTAAACAGTACCGGAGCCTTCGCCGGTGGATGCTTCAGCCGCGTCTGCCTTTTCAGCAGCGGGAGCCTCTGCGGCAGGAGCAGCATCATTGGATGCAGCCGGTGCAGCATTGCCACAAGCAACAAGGCTGAGTGTTGTTGCAGCAACTAACATAACCGCAAAAATCTTCTTCATATCATTTCCTCCAAAATGAAATTGATTTTGGATGCCACCATGACACCCACAAAAATTATACCCGTGCGCCACGTTTCTGTCAATTACAGACACATAAAAACGATGTCACAAAAAATCGCTTAACAGTTCATGTAAAGGACGTCGTTTCTTCATTCTCGTGATCTCCACAAGTCCGAGTGGAGTCATATCGATCACACTGGCCGTGGCAGGGTCATTTTGAACAAGTTCACGAAGCTGATCGAGCAGGATCTGCTCATGTTCCTTCTCTTTCAAATTGATAAAATCGACTAGGATCATACCGGAAAGATTACGCAGGATCATCTGCGATGCGATCTCCTTTGCAGCCTCCTGATTGATCCTACAATACGCGGCTTCACGGTCTTTTCCCATATCGGCCTTGCCGGAGTTGACATCGATTGCGGTTAACGCTTCTGTATGCTCGATCACAAGATAACCGCCGCAAGGAAGATGAACTTTCTTGCCTTTTAAAAGGTCCAGATGTTTTTGCATACAGTAAAGATTCCAAAGCGATAACGATTCATCTGAATATAGCGATACAGTCTTATCACTGCCCTCTTCATTTATTTTGGCATAAACCGCGTCATGGATCGCGGGAACATCCGTAATGATCCGGTCATAAAGTCCGTCCGGATAATCTCTTAAAACGCTCAGGTAAGAAGGTTCAGGCTTAAACAATACGGAATAGCACGTACGATGGGCCGCAATATCAAAGATCCGCTTTGCTTCTTGATAAAGCGTTCCTATCTCTTCTTTGATCTTTGTAATATCTGCTTCCCCGGCATTCGAACGGATCACAATACCGCAAAATGAGGATGCTTCTAAGATCAGCGGATCGCTTTTCAGATCCGAGAATCTTTCGGTCACTTTTGCTGATAGCTTTCTGGAAAAAAAGATGCCCGGCTGCTGCATGGATATAACTGCATACTTTCCGGCAAGCGAAAGCCTGGTCGTAGCTTCCGGATCTTTAGACTTCACAGCTTCTCCGGTGATCTGGATAAGGACTTCATCCCCTTCTGCCGGCTTTTTGTTTTCACGTGATGTCAAAAGGCAGCGCTCGTCTAAATGACGAAACGGCAAAAAGCACATTTTCTGCGGTTGATACTCCACAAAAGCGGCTTCCATTCCCTTCACAATACTCTTGATCTTTCCGACGTAGATGCCGTTTAGATCTGAACT
>JAIKWO010000088.1 GCA_024684675.1 Lachnospiraceae bacterium | reverse complement strand
TAACAAGGTCCGTGATCGAGCTATCCTCCTTGAAGTTACTGTTTTCCTTCCCTGCAACCTCGATGAGATAAGTTTTGCCCGCTTCGTTTAAGAGCGTGTTGTCGGGATCGGCAATTTCCATATTCGGTGTGCTCTTTTCATAGTATTTCAGCACGTAATCCTTACCCTGTGTCAGATTCTTCCCATTGAAGCTTACAGTCGGTTTTGCACTTGACAGTTTGACCTTATTACCCGCTGCCACCGTCATGACCTGCTCGGAAGTAACCGCAGCCTTGTCCATATCGGTGGGATCGATCGCAAAATAGAACGTCGTGCTCGCATTATAATTGCCTTTGCCTTTCACGGTCACCGACGGAGCGATCACCTTGTTTCCGGACATTTTATTATTTTCCGCCGCATTGACATTGTTGGCATACGTGAGCGTGTAATCCCTGTTTTCAACCAGTCTGGCCGTACCGTGATAGACTTCGATCTCTTCGTTGAACGTGATCTTATTCCCGGTATACTGTTTCGGAAAGACTATGGCGCCGGCCTGAGGATTGATCACGTCGTAGTTCTCATTGACAAAACGGTACCAAATCCCATCCGGTACATCTGAAGCTTTGGCAAACAGCGTATCGTCCACGTCACCGAGATCTTCCACCGTATAGGCAAAGGTTTCTTCCGGGCTGTCTTTCAGCCCTGCCTTTTTGGCAAAAGCCATGATGGTTGTCGTCTTGTTGATCGTGACCGCATCCGTGTAGTCTGCCAGTTCTCCACCTTCCGTCCTGTAGCAGATGTCTGCACCCGGCGTTGCCGTTGTCAGCAGAATCCTGGTCCCCTTTGCCACCGGACCGGGAGTAACGCTTGCCGTTACTTTTTCAACCCTCTGCTGCGGATTCAGCGTAATCAAACAGGATTCCGTAACGGTTCTGCCATCCAGATCAGCCTGTACTTTGAGCGTGATCGTCCGGGATTGCATGAGCGCGAACGCTTCAGCAGAAGGTCTTACAGTCAGGATCCCCTGTTTCGTATTGCCACTTTCGGTCCAGTTCGCAAAACCAAGGTCGATCAGGCCGTCCGCGGGTTGTCCGTCCCCTGTCAATCTTTCAAATGTAACGGAGTCGGTGTTTATTTCCTTAATAACCGTTACGATAACGTCCCTGCTCACACCTTCTTTTGCGGTCATGGTCAGTTCCGGAATGCTCATTTTAACAGGTCTTGTCACAACGATATGCAGACTGTCCGTGCTCTTACCAAGCGTAACGGTAATATCTGTCTCGCCTTCTCCGACTGCCGTAATGATCGCATCGGCACCGTCTCCGTCAGATATAACCGTTGCAACCGACGGATCGGAGCTCTCCCATTTCACACTTGCAGCCAAAGCCTGGCGTTCCGATTCCGGATCGATCAGCCCTTTTACAGAGAGTGTATCATTCACGCAGAGAACCTGATCTCCTGCAAGATCTTCTCCCGCCCGGTCTTTTATGGCGATCGTGGATGGTAATCTGTTACCGGTAACATGGATGATAAAATATTGTGTCGAATATACACCGTTGATCCCGGCGTACACATTGCAGGTCCCCTTGGACTGGCCGGTCACCTTTCCGTTTATATCCAGTCTCACCGGTCTGATCTCATCTGTCAAAGCAGAATAATCACCGATACTCCAACGGATGCTGCCGGCATTTTCCGGGATTTCCGGAATGATCTGCGCATTCAAGTCGACAGTCTCGCCGATATCGATCGTGAATTCGATCGCGTTTTCATGGGTTGTGGCTTCCTTATTGTTCACAGAGATTCCGATCGATTCCGGTTTGCAATAATCCACCCATTTTGCATACAATGTTGTATGTCTTTGCATCGGATAGAAGTATTCCCGCATCCAATCGACCATACAGACCGGAGCCTTTTGCGTGCATTCCTTGTCCAGATACCAGCCGCCAAAGATCTTGCTGCCATCCCTGCGTATCCTTGCAGAGTATCCGTTTACGGCCACCGGCTGTCCCTGCACTGTCTTTTCTGAAAGGATCGTGGTCTCCCGCATCTCATAGTCGGGATCCTTTACCCTCTCATCGTCCTGATCAAAATATCCTCCGTTAGCATCAAAAGTTACAGCATTTGCCGTGTCGAATTTCGCATACAGATTCGGGACCTTAGCCGGAAAACGAAGTCTCATCTCACCCCAGTAGAACGTGTTGAATCTCGTGTTCTCGGCCGCATAGGGTTTCGTGAGTTCTGCATCCGTAAACCAGCCGGAAAATACTCTTGTTTCATCATCTATGCTTGCTTCCGGTGTCGTGATCCACTCGGTATTGCTGTTGGAGTAACGAACGTTTTGCTCTTTTTTCTCCGGATAGTCGAAATATCCGTCACCGGCATGGTACGTCAATGTCCATTTGCCGCCGGTACCGGATCCACCGATCTTGACTTTCTTTCCGTATACGGTTGTCTCATCCAGGATCACATCGGAAGGAGCGTATTGCTTCCTGCACGCTTGGTCTTTATAGCCCCATTCGATGTCTTCATCCATCCGAAGTTGCTCATCCACGTCATAGGCTTCAACTCTCGGTTTCGGAACGTCCGAAAAGCGGATCCCCTTCGGCAGACGGACCACACACTTGGACAGATCACCGTCAAGGCATGTGCCGTGATAGAAAAATCCATTGGTTACGAGAGAAATCGTCTGCTCATCATCAAAGAATTCTGCGATCACGCGTTTGTTTGCATCAAACGTTACCGCTACCGTATCTTCCCATTGCGGATAAAAATCCATGTTCCGGGTAGGTATAAATCCATACAGGGAACAGGTTCCTTCAGTATACAAATCTTTGTTAAAGGCATAAGCCTTTCCGTCCATCTCATCAAACCAGTATGGAAGAGCCGCTCTGGTACCGTTTTCCCCCATGGAAATACCGGGCTGTGCCTGTCTACTCGAATGATCCTTATGGAGTTCCGTATAACGATAAGGCTCGCCTTTGATCACTTTTACTTCTATGACATCCGTTAATGTATCGGTAAACTTTGCCCCGCCGTCATTTTCATCCGGATGCTTCAAATGGAAGGTAAGCGTGTAACAATCCTCCCATCCGGCATAAACAGTGCATGCGGCCGTAAATACGGTCTTGTATACGTCGATTTCCTGCGTGCAATCCTTATCAAGGAACCAACCGGAGAACACCTTGGAATGTGCCGTCGTATCCACGGAAGGGATCATACCTCTGATCGGGCCGCCGCTTGCGATCCTTATGCTGTAGTTCTCATAGAGTGCCTGCCAGCGGATGTCGGGGTTAACATAAAATGCATCCTTATCATTCAGATCAAAGGTGATCTGTACGGATTCCCTGTATCCCGCATAAAACGTAACGTCAGCACTCACCTGATACCCGAGTATTTCTGTTTCCGTGATCGGCTGCGTGCATTCCTCGTCCGTAAACCAGCCTGAAAAAATCTGATAGGAAGATACGGGACGCAGATCCTTAGGGATTTCAAATCCCTCCAAGTCACCCAGCTGCGTGTTTTCCGGTACGGCAACCGTAACTGTTCTTTTATCCCCGATCAAGCCGCGTCCGGCGTTAAAAGTGACTTTGAAACTATCCAGCCAACGTGCGACAAGTTTGACGTTTCCCTGCGGATAATAGTCCCACGGATCGATCGGTGTCGTAAATCCGGTATCGCTTGAAAGATACCAGCCGCCAAACGCTTTTTCATCGTTCGGATATTTTGCCGTCGGGATCCGTGCTTCTATGTTATCTCCATCTCTCCAGGTTACGATCGAATTGCCTTTTATGACCCGGAGCACCTTGGGATCGGTCTGCGTCAAAACGGAGCCGTCGGGATTCTCTTCCCGGTAATATCCGCCGTTATAATCCAGTGTAACGTTATAACAGTCCGCATATTTCGCCTTGAGTGTGACATCTTCTTCAGCATATAGATATTTCAGGTCGACCCTTCGGTTTTCCTCATTATACCAGCCTTCAAATATCTGCCCGTCAACGCCGGAGTTCGGTATACCCGGCTCGCTCACCAATTTACCGTAATCATCTATCCGGATCTGTGCTTCTGTGGCGTCCGTAACGAAGGCACCTTCATCGTAATAATCAAATGTACCGCCGTTCGCATCAAAGGTTACCACGTTGTATTTCTCTTCCCATTTGGCATACCACGTTGTATTCTCAGTCAGTGAATATCGGATTTTTGTTGAACTGCTCTCCCATTCGTTAGCATGGGCCCAATATGATGTGCAAGCCTGATCACTACACCATCCCATAAACTTGTAATGCTTGTCGTCTCTCTTCGGATTATAAACATAGCGTTCTGTAATCTTTCCGCTCACAGCGCCGATTTCCTTCTTTTCCATCCGGATATTTCTGGTATCGTCATCCCTGAAATAGCCATCATCAACGTTCGGGTCAAGTGTCAACACGTAATCGGCATCTTTCCATCCCGCATAGAGATCGATATCGGATTCTGCTGCCTTTATGAAGAAAGGAAAAGTGTCTGAATCGTTCCATTCTATTTCATTCTGGCAGGTATAAGAGTTGTAGATCGTTGCAGCCGTATCGCACGATGCAGACGTATACCATCCGGTAAATACTTTTTTTGCATTTGTGTAATACGGCAGATACTCGTTGACTCTGTTACTTAAATGAAAATAGCCATTCTTTCCGGTTCCATATTGCCTGGTTTCAGGCCGGATCGAAAGACCGGTAACCGGATCATTCCCATCCTGATAATATCCGCCATTTGCATGTAAAGTCAGCAAAATATAATATCTTTCATAAACAGCATAAAGCGTCACATCCTGCGTTGGGATGTATTCCGTTTCCGGCTGATAGACGACTTCTCCCCCTTCGGACAGAGCCCAACCCTTTAAGATATCATGCAGATCCCTGTAGTGAATAAATTTGAAATTAGAATACGGGGAATCTAGCCCGTCGCGCAGCGGCCTGTCCTTTCTGGCATAAACACTGACCACTGAAGATTCCTGCCCGTTATTATTTCCCATATATCCGTCATAATATGCCTTATCACCAAAATCATATGTGACTTTGACACGTTCGTCGGAGTATCCGGCATAAAGTGTGGAACCGTTTGCGGGTTTTTCTTTCAGCAGATTGTCATCTTCATCCGCAGAGAGTCTCTGCGTGCAAGCCGGATCCGAATACCAGCCGCAAAACCAGTATAGGTCACTTGCATGATAAAGTTCGAAACCATCTATGCGTAAAGAATCATCTATTTCCGTTTCAACAGTCTCCGTTCCGCCGCTGAAATGTCCGCCGTTACCATCCAGGATCACGGAAACGGAATCACCAAGAAGCTCCTGATTTTCTTCCGTTTCTTCAGGAACTTCTTCATGGATCTCTTCAGAGTATTCTTCGGAGGTCTTTTCAGAAGTTTCTTCAAGCGTTTCGGCGTTTTCCCAAACACCCGCCTCCGCTTCAACACTCTCTTCGATATACCCATCGGCATTATCTTCAGCACTCTCTGCAACTTCCCGATCTGATTTCTCTTCAGAAAGCAGGGGATCGTACCTTTCATCGGAATCTTCCTCTTGCAGAAAATCATTCCCGGTTTCGGCATCTGCAACAGGCTCAAAAACCTCCGTCACGCTGTCTGTTGCATCAACTGTTGCAGCCTGCAGCGTATCCATGGGGATCGCTGTTACCGTCAGGATCAGTGCAGCAAGTATTGCAAGGCCTCTTCTGAATTTCATGTTATTCCCTCCGTGTCATAATGTGATAATTTTACATGATCTATTACAATCATAAAGCCTGCCCTGCCGATTGTAAAACAAAAAATCAAAAAAATGAAAAGGCACCGGGGTGGGAGGCCCGATGCCTTTTCTATATGATTTGTAGATGATCGGTCAAATGACCATAATTACAATATTACTTTAACATTTCAGGTTGCCTGTGTCAAGCATTTTCGTCACTTTTATCCCATTTTGTGACTTTTGCGTTTTCTGCGGTTCTGAATGCAGATCACGACGATCATGGAAATGCTTGCTACCAGGAGAAGCAGCCACAGTGTGATGTTTGCAGCATCACCGGTTACAGGACCGACTCTGACGCCAAGTACGCCACTCGACGGTTTCGCCCTGACTCCGAGGACATCCGATACAACGCTCGATCTGCGGGCTCCGGCTACGGCTGATCCGCCGCCGCCTCCGCCACGGCCTGTCGGTGTAGGTGTGGGCGTCGGTGTAGGTGTCGGTGTCGGTGTAGGTGTCGGCGTCGGTGTAGGTGTCGGCGTCGGCGTCGGTGTCGGTGTCGGTGTAGGTTCATCGCCTTCATCGTTCTCGATATCGCCGAGCTGATAGCCGATCGAATCGCCTGCATTGGTGGCATCAATGGTAAACGGGTATGCCAGATCCGAGCCGTCTACATCCTTCTTGATCTTGTAGCCCTTCGGTGCCGTCTTCTCAACGAAGTAGTAATCATCCCACGGCAGATCGTTCACATAGATATATCCGCTGGCGTTCGTTGTGTAGGTACCGTATCTGTAGTAAACATCCTTGAAGGCTGTTCCTGCAACTGCCTGTCCTGCGTTCTTCGGTGTTGCCGAATACAGTTCGAATACTGCTCCCGCAAGGGACCGCTTATTTCTTCCGGAGGAAACCTTATGCAGGCTTACCTTACCTTTCTCACGCTCATTCAGGCATTCCACATGTACTTTGATGATTCCTTTATTGGTCGCCGATACCGTGTCTTCCTTCGGCATCGTGATCGAGAAGTCGATCTGTTTTGCATTGAGCTTATAGCCCTGCGGCGCCTTGACTTCCTTGAAGTAGTAGTTACCGCACGGCAGATCCGTTACCTTCAGGGTTCCGGCTGCATTTACGCTCATCTGTGTGAACGATGCCAATACCGGCATGTAGCCCGGAATCTCGCTGACATCATAATATCTGTAATCACCGGCTGTTCCTACTACAGGAATGGTCTTGTTTGTATCTTTGTTGGTGAGCGTGAATGTTGCGCCGGCCAGCTTGTCTCTGTTTTCAGCATCAAGCTTTTCGAGTTCGACTTCGCCCTTCACCTTCGGGTCTTCAACAACTACAGGCGTTGTCTCCTCTTTCTTGGCCTTCATGAAGCTCTCATCCACCGTGAAGGTGTAAGGCTGGATCTTCAGGTAACCCTTCGGTGCTTCGAGTTCGACCATCGTATAAGTCTGGCCAAAGTTCAGGCCTTCCACAAAGTGGTCATCCGTCTTGTTTGTTACCCATTTGTCTACCCATTCTGCCTTTTCAGGATTCTTCTGGTAGATCTCATAGTTCTTGGCATCAAAGACTGCCATGGTCGCACCGGCCAGATTACTCTGCTGCCCATTGAGGATCTCCGTCTTGCGGACTCTGAAGTAACTCGGAGTATTCTCGAAGTCATTGCCCGTGTAACGGATCAGAGCCTTGTCGGGATCCGGTGTGATCGTATAGCCCTCTGCCGGTGTGGACTTGTAACCCAGAAGGTTCGTCAGGTCCTCTTCCACCTTGTAGGTGATCAGGTTGCCATCTTCGTCGAACTTCGGCAGATTCTCAAACTTATAGGTATTGCCTGCTGCATTCTTCATGACGTAGGAATCAAGAAGCGTCTTCTCTTCCTTGCCTGCAGCATCCTTCGTAACTTTGTAAAGGTTAAAGGTTACTTCCGGCACCTTGGTCTTATCAATGTTTCTCCAGGTCTTGGTACCGTCGATCGTGATGTACTGCGGAACAACCTTATTGGTAATGGTCGCATCCTTCACCGTCACGCCGTTTTCAACCTTTGTGGTGCTCTCGGCCTTCTCACTGCTTGCGGCAGGACCGTTGTTGGTCATGATCGTCTTGACGCCGTTAAAGTCAATCTCGATCGCGTAATCACCGGTGGAGCCGATCTCTTTGAGTTCATATAAGTACTTGTGTCCGTCCATGGTGTCATCAAAGTCATACTCATACAGTTTGACACCGTCTTTCGTCGGGAAGGTGAATGCGTAGTTGTCGGCAGCCGTAAGTTCCTTGCTGCAGCCGTCAACCGGCTTACCGTCGCGGTACAACTGGATCGTAACGATCGGCCTCTTGTCCAGAGCATCCTTGTAAGGATCCTTCCAGAGTTTCTTACCTCTGATCACGAACGGATCGAAGGACGGAAGGTTGGAGATCAGCGTACCGTTTGTGCCGTAAGGCTTGCCGTCCTTGTAGATGATCTCGAACTTCTCCTGATCTGCATCGAATTCCGGTTTCTCTACGAAGCAGTATTCGATCTTATTATTGTTGTCATCATAAGCAGGCAGCTTCGTGAAGGCAAAATGTACTTCGCCGGGCTGTGTCCATGTGAACTCAATATGTCCGGTTTCGCCCTCTGCCACGAGCTCATGTTTCTCAACCAGTGTCCTGTCGGACGGGTCTTTTGCACCATGTTTGATGGAGATATAGTAGTCAGCGGTTCCGTCAGCATCCTTATCGATGATCGTTGCGTTTCCGTCCTTATCCAGCGTTGCAAGACAGATGTTGACATCAACATAGGCCGTCTTGTCGCCCTTTCCGAACTTCGTGAGCATCTCTCTCAATGCCGTGTCGTCGATATCGATGATCTCGCCATCCTTGTTCTTAAACAGGATCCACTTCTTATCACCGTCAATCTGCGTATAGCGCTGGTTGTTGATAAAGTTGTCGCCAACCTTTTTGCTGACCATCAGGCCCTCGAGTTCGCTCAGATCCTCTTCAGTCTCATAAGTGAACTCGTAAGCTCTTCCGGACTCTGCATAGTAGTACTTGTCAAGTTCGTCGAAGCTGTAAGGTGTAGGCTGCAGGGACGGTTTCAGTTCCTTGGTCGCAACGCACGCATGTTCCTTATCCGTAACAGCATTGTTCTCATTGACATAGAACTTCTGACCCTTCTCATCCGTGAAGTAGCGGTAGAGGTTGATCTTAATCTTTTTGTCTGCCCACAGTTTCTGATTCTCGGGCGACAGATTCCAGGTCTTGTTTCCGCCCTTATTGGTCTTACCGAATCTGGTATTGATCACCTTCAGCAGACCGGTATTCTTCAGGGCTTCTTCTACCGGCAAAGCCTTTACACTGGCTGCGCCATCAGCTTTCTGGAAGCCTGTAGGAGCTTCTGTTTCCACTACATAGTAGGTTACGCCGTCCTGCAGATGCTTGCCTTCCTTCAGCGGGATCTGTGTGTAGTTTGCATTGTCGATCGTAGCATATTCGGAGATAAATGCGATCTTTCCGTCACTCTCCCAATCAGCCAGAACTTCATATTTTTCTCCTGCGGAGGTTCTCAGTTCCAGTTTTGCGCCGGTCAGCTTACGTCCGTCCGCATCTTCCTTGGAGACGGTCAGTGCCAGCGGTTCATCTGTCATTTCGAGCAGTTTGATCTTTTCGCCACTTTCCGTGGTGACAGACTTGTCAACCGTCACTACGCCGTCCTTGTCGATCTCAAATCCGATCTTTGCTGCCTTCGCATAGCCTGCAGGAGCAGCGTTTTCTACGAGCCAGTACTTCATGCCGCGTTTCAGGACGCCCTCACCTTCCGCCTTGTCATCAATGGATACCAGATGAGGTGTTGTACTTGATGTCCAGGAAGCGATCAGTGTACCGAGGTTCTCACCGTTCTGCTCGTAAATCGCCATGCTCGCGCCTGCAAGCTCAGCGTTCGTGGTCATTGAGAGCTTGCTGATATAAAGCTTGATCGGAGGATCGAGCATGTCCGTACTGTAAATGCCGAGCGTCTGATCATACTCTTCTTTCGTGACATCCACGCTGAAGGTCTGGTCAGCTGCAAGCATGTAACCGTCCGGAGCGCTTTCTTCATGCAGCGTATAGTTCTTACCCGGTGTCAGCTGCACGTTGTAGATCATCTGATAATCATTTGCAAGTGCGCTGTACTTCGCCTTCGAAGCTGCAGAATTTGCCTCATCTTCGGTTACCGGTACAAGCAGTGCCGGCTTATCTGTTGTTGTAAATTCGGCAATGATATCTTTGTTGCTTAAGATCTGCAGGTCAGCACCCTTCAGGGTATCGCTTCCTGCTCTTGCCTTCTTGGTAACCTTGACAAAGACAGGTCTGTCGTACATGATCAGCATCTTCTTATCAAGTGTTACCTCAGCGGTGGAATCTCCTGCGGAGCCTTCCAGCATGATCTCATTATCATTGTTTACCGTAAAGGCGATCGGTGCAGCCGGGAAGTATCCGTCGGGCACTTTCGTCTCTACGAGATAGTACACATGTTTCACGCCGTTGGAAGCGATCAGCTTACCGGTCAGATCATGAGCCTCACCTGCATCTGTTGCAGCCGTTGTCCATACAGCCAGCGAAACTGCCGTACTGTCATTGTTCTTGTACAGTTCATAATTTGCTTCGTCATAGACCGCAAGCGTTGCACCCGGCAGATATCTGGTCGTACCCAGTTCTCTCTTGGTGATCTTCACGCTTGTAGTGTTATCTTTGACGAGCATTAACGGAACCTTGCGAACCGTATTCTGGTCCGTTACCGTCCTGACTTCGACGTTCGTCGGCGATGCAGCTGTAAAGGAGTCGTCCTCACCCTTATTGTAAAGCGTGATCTCGCCCTTCGTATCAACGCTGAAGTAAATGTCAGCCGTAATGGTATAGCCTTCCGGTGCGATCGTCTCCACCAGTTTGTAGATCACAGGTTTCGCAGGATCCGTTGTTGCCGTCAGGCCTTCCTGTGTATCACTGACTTCGATCCTCTTATCAGCATTCTTCGAACTGATCCAGGAGATCATAGCCTCCGTGGAGCCCGGTGCATAGATTGCCATATGTGCGCCGTCCAGTTCCACTTTTCCGGTGATATCGGTCTTTCTGATATCGAACCTGATCGGCGTATCCTCCATGACAACCTCAGCCGTCTGATTTACCGATGCTTTGCTGATCTCTTTCGCCTCGTGGTTCGGTCTGTCAAGTAATGTATAGCCCTTCGGCGGAATGATCTCGTCAAAGTAGTAGGTGCCCCATGCGAGGTCATCCACATAGATCGTACCTTCCGCATCCGTTACCAGATCGTTCGTTCCGTTTACGGCAATGAGCAGATCCGCCTCATCGGAGCCTGCAGCTACACCCGGTACCGTATCGCGGCTTCCGACAACCTTCCACAGATTGAAGGTAGCGCCTGCAAGTTTCTTACCGTTCTCACCCTTCTTGATCAGACGGATGCTTCCGGGTTTCTCTTCGTTTTCTACGGTGTCGACTTTGCGGTCCGTAAGCGTGTAGGTCGTTCCATCCTCGTTCAGCGTTGCTTCCACGGTATCAGGACGTGCCTTATTCGCTACGGTCTCTTCCGTTACGTCAAAGACGAATGCGGAATCGGTCGGCACATAGCCGAGTGCGGCTGCGCTGTCTGCATCCTCGAAGAATGCGTACTTGCCAAGCGGCAGGCCTTCCACATTGATCCAGCCATCACTGCCGGTCGTGTAGGTACCGCCGTATTTTGCGCCCTTGGTCAGACCGCCTGCAGTCTCCTGCATCTCATATACCGTAAAGTCTACGCCTGCGATAAATTCGCCTGTGGTGATATCAGCTTTCCGGATGCTTGCGAATCCTCTGTATGTGGTATTCACAAACTTGGTCACATACTTGAACGCATAATCCGGATTAGCTTCATCGATCTCTTTCTGTACATTTTCAACCGTGCAGTCGGCGTCAATCTCAAACGCTCTTGCTGCAGGGTTCAGTTCATAATCAACACCTGACGGGATTGATTTTTCCACAAATGCATACTTGCCGTAAGGCAAAGGCCCGATGATATCGGTTGCCATCGTCGCCTGATGTACAGGGAATTCCGATACCTTCTGTCCGTTGATTTTTGCCTCAATAGGATCGCCGATCGGTTTGCCGTCTTCATCCGCCTGATAGATCTCAAATGTCAACGCAGTACCGTCTTTTTCAACGGAGATGTCAACATTATTATATCCAACCAGATCGAAGACCTTGTAAAGAGCCACATAGCCTTTGCCCATCGGGTCGATCACGGTCGTTTCGGGAGCCAGATAACCATCTACCGGTTTCAGCGTTACATCCGTATAGGTCTTGCCTGCATCATCAGAACGGCCGACTACGAGCAGTTCCGGTTTATCGGTCGAGAACTCATAACCGTAAGGTGGCTTAGTCTCTACGAAGTAGTAGCGGCCCCAAGGCAGGTCGTTCACAACGATCTTACCGAGGTTCTCGGTGTCGGACGAACTTACCAGACCTGTTCTGATCCTTCTGTCTGCATCATCCTCTCCAACTGCTAAGCCCGGCGTGTCATCCTGCGCGCCGTTTACCTGATATAAGTCAAACTCTGCTCCGGCAAGGAGATTCTGTTTGCCTTCCAGATCCTGGCCTTTCTTGATCAGGGTTACGGAACCGGGGATCGGCTCGTTTTCGATCAGGCCAAGGTCATAATTTAATTTCACTTCATTGTCTTTTTCACCGATATAGAACGGTTTCTCCAGATCCTTCTTCGCATCTTCGGACATCGTATAGCCTTCCGGCAGTTCCTCTACGAAGTGGTAGGTTCCCCAAGGCAGGTTGGAGATTTCGATCTTACCGCTTTCCTCGGTTTCTACGACCGCATAGATCGTTCCTTTTTCGCCGGTCGTAAAGCTGCTCAGCGCGGACTTCAGCAACGCCAGTGCGTCAGCACCCTGTGCATCGTCTGCGTAAAGCGTGAACTTAACACCCTTTAATGGCTTTCCGAACTTGGCAACTTTCTTCAGTTTTACGGAGCCCTTCAGCGGTGTGTTCTCGATCGGCTTATCTGTCTGTTTGGTCAGCTCGACGGTCTTGTCCGAAGTGATCTCGAAGTAAACACCGCGGTATGTAAATGTGCCGTCTGCATAACCTTCATATCCCTCAGGAACAGCTTCTTCAAGATAGTAGCTGCCGTACTCGAGAGACTTCTCAGGGAATGCCGCATAACCGTCTTTATTCGTTGTAAATACGCCGTTTGCATCGGTCGTGCCCGGGATCACTACCGGATCCACGCCCGTGGTCGTCGTACCGATCGACTCCGGATGATTTCCTTTGTAAAGCTTGAAGGATACCACGATCGGAGCTTTCTTGATGCTGTCGACCTTCTGCAGTTTCACGGAGCCTTTGATCTTGGGATTCGTGATCCCTTCCTGTTCAACAAGGCTTACCGCAAGACCGGATTTGTCGATCTGTCCGGTATAACCTTCGGACTTCCTTGCATTACCGATCTTGATGGTCTTCTTGCCTTCCCATCTGATATAGCCTTCTTTGGTCTCACCCTCGGTCAGTTCATAGATACCCCAAGGGAGATTGTTGAATGCTACGAAGTAGTTGCCTCTCTCATCTCTGGTTGTTACAGCCTTAACTTCGTAATCGCTTACGATGTCGGATGTGCCTGCAACGAGTTTCAAATTGAATTCAACGCCTTCACCGTCAAATCCTTTTTCCGGATTCTCGAAGAACTTCTGAACCGTCAGCGAACCGGGTTTCCGTTTGTTCGTTGCGGTTACGACTTCAATCTTGTTCTCTTTCTTAAAGGTATCCGCATTGATCTCAAACGGATATTCTGCAGGTGTTACTTCAGCCGTATGGTCTTCCGGAACGGTTTCCACGAATACGTAGTTACCCCAATCCAGACCATCCACACGGATCACGCCCTCCTCTTCACCGATCGTTGCGGTAACGAGCTTCTCGCCATCCTTGACAGGAGTTCTTCCGTCTTTGCCGATCTTGTAGAGAGCAAATGTTACTTTATTCATTCCGCCGATGGTATTTGCGGATTCGCCGTTGGATTCCGTCTCAACCTTGAGCAGTTTCACGCCGCCCTTCGCTTCATCATTGATGAAGGTGTTCGTGGAGGCATTGAAGGTGCTTCCGGACGGAACACTGATCAGCGAGGACAGATCCAGCGTCTGACCGTTATGCTCAGTCTTGATCTCGAACGGATAGACATTCGGGTCTACCGCATGTGCGTCATTCGGCGTGCTTACTTCTTTGATCGTGTAAGTTCCTGTCGATGTGAAGGACGCACGAACCACACCATGAAGCGTTCCTTCCTGCTTGGAGAATACGGACCACTTCATTGTTGTACCGGACTTGGCGATCTCATATTCAACGCCATCCAGACCGTCTTTCTTCTTGTCGGCCTTATAGAACAGGATCTCAGCGCCAAAGTCACCGGAATCATTGATCCAGGAAAGTCCGCAACCATCCTGCTCGGGATCTTCGGCCTTCTGATCGATCTTAACCACGAACGGTCCGATCGGATCCGTCTTCTTCTGATAGAGGATCGTTACGTCGCCTTCCGTTCTCGGATCCGGTTCCTTGGTCTCCTGCATGTAATATGTACCGATCGGCAGACCTGTTACTTTGATCTTGCCGGCAGTCACGTTTGCAGCTGCGGCCGGGGATACCAGTGTATCCGTATAGCCTTCTGTTTCCTTTGCTTTGTTGGCATCCATGGAAACGTATGCATATACGCCTTCGGATGTCTTCCTGACATAAACGGCCTTCGCCTGCCAGTTCTCTCCGTCCGCCTGGTAAAGTTTGAATTCTGCGCCGCTTAAGCCTCTTTCTTTATCGTCCTGCTTATAAACCGCGATATTACCGTAAACTTCCTCGTTCTCAACTTCGCCGAGGTCGTATTCGATCTGGTTTTCGTTATTCAGATTCTCTGCGCCGACATAAATACCTTCTGCGCTGGGGATCGGATCTGTAAGCAGTTTGTAGCCTTCGGGAACTTCACGTTCGATCAGGCGGTACTGACCCCACTTCAGGCCATCGATCGAGATCGTGCCTGCCGCAGGTCTGAATCTGAAGATGGATAAGAATCCACCCTCGGCTGTTCTGTAGTAACCCTTTTCATCTTCCGGATTAACGATCTGAACCCACTGATCCTTCTTCTTCATCTGCAGTTCGAATGCAACACCCGCAACTGCTTTGCCCTTGTTGTCCACCTTCTTCAGGTTGATCTTGCCGGGCTTGCGTTCGTTCAGGACTTTCAGAGCAGCGTTCTTATCGTATGTATGATCGAGATTATTTGCATCGATCACGATATTCTTCGGAAGTTCAAGGCCTTCGGGGATCACGTATCCGGCCGGAGTCTTCACTTCCGTGATCGAATAGGTACCCCAAGGAAGATTCTTGAATTCCACCTTACCGTCTGCATCACTGGTTGCCGTTTCGACAACATTCTTGTTCGCATTGGTTTTGCCCTTCAGCGTGAAGGTTGCGCCTGCAAGGCCTTTCTCTTCAGCCGCTTCCTCATCATCAAGGACAAAATACTTGAACAGTGTGATGCTGCCCGGCTTCGGTGTGTTGGCAACATATGCTACACCGTCATTCGTGCGGGCCATTTCACCATCCCAGGTCAGTTCGAAATCATTTGCGGATTCCGCATCTTCTGCCTGCGTGATCGTGAACTTATACTTCTTGCGGTCTTCCGGATTTTCCGGAAGATCTTTGTAACCGTTGGCCGTAGATGTTTCGATAAAGTAGTAATATCCGACTTCAAGATCCTGTGCTGTTCTGATCCAGCCGTTTTCGGCGTTCAGCGCATTGAGGCCCGAATATCTTTCTACCGGCGCATAGGTTCCGTTTTCAGTCTTCTTGTAGTACAGATCAAAGGTAATGTCAGCAGATCTGATCGGCTCATTCGTAGCTTCATCAACCTTGGTGAATTCCACTTTGCCTTTGACCGGCGTATTCTGTACAACCTTGATCTCGGATGTCTGTTTGCCCTTCTGCATTGCAGTAAAGGTGGTAACCACTTCCGTAAAGCTGCCGTCTGCATTCGGACCGATCGTAAAGTGATACTGCGCCCTCTTGTTCGGATCCTTCTCTAAGAAATATCTGTCATCCGAAGTCTTGGACTCGATCAGATAGTAGTCACCCCAGGACAGCATCGGTGTGATCACTTCACCGTCTGCGTTGGAAACGATCGGATCTCCGATCCTTGCATCCTGCTGAGGCGTTCCGAGTACATAAGCGTCGCCGTTCTTTTTGCTGTGATACAGTTCGAATTCAGCGCCCGCGATCGCCGTTGTGCCTTCCATCTTAGCCAGTTTCGCATACCCTTCTTTCGGAGTATTCACAACTGTCTGTGCATCATAGTTTCCGAATGTGCCGTCTGCTTTGTCCAGACCTACATTCTTCTTGCCGTTGTCGTTCACTTCGATGGTGAACGTGTAGAACTTCGTATATCCGGTCGGAGCAGCCCAGATCTGGTTGCCGTTTACATCCAGATAAGGATATTTGTTCACTGCATCCGGCGCATATGTATACTCGGATATTTCGAAGATACGGTAATTGCCTACCGGCAGCGCATTGAACGTTACCACGCTCTTGAACTTACCGACAACCGTATTGTTTAAATCATCTACCTTGTAGTAGTCGCTCTCCTTGGAAACAGCGGTCGTGATATCCTTCCACTCGCCGTTCTCTTCCTTCTGAAGAACAAATGCTGCGCCTGCCAGTTCTTCACCGGATCTCGTCTTGACGAACTGAACGCCGGCGGAAACCTTGGAGTTCACGAATTCAACGATCGCATCCAGTTCGTTTTCATCCTTTTCTCCGTCGATCTTGAAGGTACGTTCAACGAAGAGAGAACCGTTTTCGGTCTGATATCCTTCCGGTGCCGTGATCTCAAAGATCGCATAATCGCCGTAAGGCAGATTGGAAACCGTCAAAGTCGCGGTATCTGCTGTTGTTTCAAGATCGCCCTTTCTGGTACCGATCAGGTTCAGGATGGTCGTCACGATCGATGCGGAATCGCTGTAGACTCTTCTGTCCACACTGTCGAATGTGTATACACCATTCTGACCGGTTACGTTTACTTTATGATACTTTCCGTCCACAACACGAACCAGATCGAAGGTAGCGCCCTTCAATGCCGCGCCGTTTTCATCGACCTTCTTCAGAAGCATGTCGCCTCTGATCGGTGTATTGGAAAGTTCTGCAACACGGTGGTTGTCATAGGTTGCTTCACCACTCACATTTGCAGCACTGATCAGAAGTTCCGTGGATTTCGTGGTATCAGCCGTGAAGCCTTCGGGGATCTCTGCTTCTTCAAAGTAATAGGTTCCCCAAGGAAGATTCTCGACACTGATCTCACCATTATCATCAGTGATCAGCAGGCTTTGCTGTTCACCATTGCTGCGGAATGTATAGAGTTCTTTTCTGGTGTTGTTCAGTACGGCATCAAGCTCAGCCGTGTAGTCGCTGCCGTCCTTATAAAGTCTGAACGGAACGCCCGCAAGGCCTTTGCCGTCTTCTGTATTCTTCTTGATCAGCTTGATGGAACCGAGCAGTTCTTCGTTCACGGGAACTCTGTCGCGAAGTTCATCGTTGCCCTGCTCACCTTCCGGTCTGCCGATATGCGCATTCAGATGATCGCCGCTGATCGTGAAGTAATAGGTTCTGTCTGCCTCATTTTCGGGCATCTCATATCCGTCCGGAGCCTTCGTCTCTACGAAGTAGTAGGAGCCCCAGGACAGACCCTTCACGGTGATCGTACCGTTTGCATCTGTTACATAAGTGCCGTTACCGTCTGCCTTATACAGATAGTATTTCTCATTGCTGTTGAAGAATGCCAGGATCTTCTGTCCAACGGTTGAAGCATTGTTGGAATACAGTTCGAATTCGGCTCCTGCAAGCTTCTTCAGGTATACGGGATCATTCGTCGTATCGTGCGCGATCGCCCATTTGTCAAGAGATACGGAACCTTTGACAGGCTTGTTGTTGATCACGCCGTCTCTGCTTGTCTGACGTTTTCCGTTTAAGGTATAGGTCAGATTCTTGACAACCGCATTGTCTTCCGTAATGTCGAAGTAGTATCTGGTCGTCGTATCGAACTCATATCCGGCAACATCCTGATTTGCGCTCTCTACGAAATAGTACTTGCCGTATGCCAGTTTCGGTGTTCTGAGCACGCCGTCAGCACCAGTCACATCCGGGTTCAGCGCGATCTTCTCAAGTGCCGTGTTGTCATTTTCGGTTCTTACACGGTACAGCTCGAATCTGATGCCTGCAAGCGGCTCATCCTGATCCTGATCTTTCTTGACAATCTCCGCATAGCCGGTCTTGATCCTGTTGTCGACGGTATCCACTTCCACACCGTCTACGATCAGTTTGGAAACATCAAGTGAGAGTTCGCCGTTTTCGTTTTCGCCGATCCTGAAGTAATACTTCTTGTTTGCGTCAAAGATGAATACCTTTCCGTCTCCGGCTGTTGTTCCGGTCTCCTGGAAGTAATAGGTACCCCAAGGCAGATTGCCGACACTGAGTGTTAAGTTCGATGTCGTGAATTTGCCGTATTCCACAAAGTTCTCGGGATCGTTAACATTTCCGGTTCCCTTGACTTTCTTGAACTCAACCGCATTTGTATATAAGGTAAAGTTCGCTTCGCCAAGCAGATAAGCATCCGGAGAAGCAGACGTGATCTCTTTTCCGTCCTTATTCAGGAAACGTTTCTTTAAGGTAACTTTGCCCGGTACAGGCTCGTTGTATACATAGTTCTTGGAAGTATCTACGAGTTCAGAAGCCTCGAGCGTGCGGCCTTTCAGTTTCGCAAAAGCGTTCACCTGCTGAAGTGTCAGGTCGGATTTCTTGTTCTGATCCGTCGTTACTTCAAAGTAGATCTTCAGGCTGTCGCCGCTGTAAAGCGCTTCGTAGCCGTTCTGTGTGCTTGTTTCCACGAGCACGTATGTGCCGGCTTTGGCGATCGGAACTCTTACAGTACCGTTCTTTGCGGCAACCGTGGTGATCGCATCGCCCGTAGCTTCGCCGTTTAATGCTGTTGTTGCATACATAGTAAACTGCGTGCCTTCACCCAGCTTCTTTGTTTCGTCAAAAGCATTGACTTTCGTAAATACAAGACCTGCGGTAAAGTCACTGTTCTGCACCTTAACAGCATCATTGTCTGCAGTCAGATCCACTACCGGAGTTTCTTTTGTTGCCTTCTTCGCATCGATATATACGCGGTGCGCCTCGCCGGATGTGAAGATATATCTGTTCGTATCCGGAGAAGCGATCTCGAAGAAGTAATAGGTGCCCGGCGCAAGATCTTCCACGATCAGTTCGCCGTTTACCGTTTCCATCGTCGTATTGTTCGATTTGGAATCAAACTTGTAAGAGCCATCCTTGCCGCTTACATGTACATAAGAGGATTTGTTGTCGATGACATCGGATGTACTCAGAACAAACTGTGCCCTGCCTTCTGTGATCGTAACACCTTCTTCATTGGTCTTGATCAGGCGGACCTTACCCGTTACTTCCTTATTGGTTGCATTTACATTCTTGAAGAGGTAGTCTGCGCCAATTTCCTTTGTGGCATTGATAAACATATCGTTATCAACGGTAAAGGTGGAACCGGAAATGGAGTTCAGTACGGTTCCTTTTTCTGCCGCAATGTCCTCGTTCTCAGTTACCTGATAGGAATGTCCGAAGGTAAGAAAAGCGTCAAAGACCAGTTCGCCGTCCTGATTGGTCTTCTTGGTTCCGATCACCTTGCCGGTCGTAACATCGGTCAGCGTGAATTCATAACCGCTCTTATCCATCTGTTTTGCGGACCCGCTCTGTGCGTTGTCGATGATCGCTTTGGTGACTTTGACTTTTACGGGAACGCGTTTATTGTAAAGGGTAAGCGAAAGCGCCGCGCCGTCTTCGATCTTCTCAAGATCTGCGGATGTCGCGCTCGTTAATTTTGTGCCGTCCTTGGTAACACTGAATGTGATATCCCCTTCGTATTTCACAAAACCATCTTTATATTTATCCGGAAGGGAATACTCTTTTAATGTATAATTGCCTACCGGCAGACCTTCTACTTTGAAAGCGCCGTTTGCATCGGTCACGATATCCTGATCGGTGCTGCCATCTTCGGCAACCGTATAGGAACCTGCAGAACCGCTCACGTAAACCGTCTTGTTATTTTCATCGTAGAGACGGAAGATCACACCGTCGAGATCGATCGGAGCTTCATCCTTGGATCCGCCCTTCTTGACGAGGTTCAGAACGCCCTTTTCGATCTGCGTATTCGTGATCGTTGCTTCCTTGTTCAGCGAATCGGATGTCACATTCACGCTGTTGGCGCTGTAGGTGATCACATATTCTTTGCTATCCGTGATCTTTTTGCCGTTCGCATCGGTCTCTTCGATCACATACTGCTTTCCTGCCGGAAGCGGTTTGAAGGTAAGCTCGCTGTTACCTTTGATCAGTTCCACATGCGCGCCGGGGTAGTTCGTGCCGTCAGCGCTGGTGATTTCATATTTCTTGCCGTCTACGCCGTAATAGGTCCTCTCGTTCAGACCGGTCTGGTTGTAAACAACTACGTAGAAATCCTTATCGGAATCCACTGCCTCACCGTTCTTGTTTACGGCAACCTTCTTAACGGTCAGTGAACCAGGTTTGTACTTGTTAATGAACTCAAAGGTTCCCGGGAACTCAACACAGTCCGGAGTATTGGTGAAGGAGATCCTGTCTTTGACGCTCACAACATATTTGTGCGTGGAATGATTGTACTTGCTGTCCACAAAGAACTTCAGGTAGTAAGTCCTCGTGTCGTAGGTCACCCCTTCCGCTTTGTCACTGTCGGCAGGAATGATCTCGTAAACCTTGTACATATAGGTCCTGCACCAGACTTCCACATCACCTTCGAAATAATGGGAGCTGATGGTATTGTCTGCTGTCGTGTACAGTTCAAAGTCCACGGTACCGAACGTACCCTCACGCTTGTCTTTGGTCAGTTCCAGTTCGCAGTAATCTTCGCCTTGTACTTTTGTTTCCGTCGGAAGCGGGCCATACTTGATGTTCGCGCCTTTGTTTGCTTCACCGCCGTTAAATTTCTCGAGCCGGAATTTAAAGGTAACTCCATCCGGCCAGTCTTCGCCGTCTCTGTCAAACAGTTTCTTGACATTGAAACTGTACGGCACCTTCAATGGTGTTACATTGTTGAACTTGATGAGGTCATAGCTATTGCCGATGGCATGCGTGCTTCCATCATAATTGTTGTAGATATTATGAATGTTAACTTTCAGTTTCTTGCCGTTCATGCTCAGTTTATGATGAACGATATAGGTTACCTTATCATAAACATATTTCCCGTCTTCCTCAAAGACCTCACGGACTCTGTACGCATAGACCCTGTTGGGATCCGCTTTATACATTGCGCTCGTGTACAGGATCGGATCAAATGTAACCAGAGAGCCGTCATTGGTCTTGCGGTCGATCTCCGTATATTTCCTCGTTACGAAATCATAGGATTCCAGAACAAACGTGAATTTCTGGCTTGCATACGGTGTATCGTCATTTACTTTCTTGTACGCCTTGATCACTTCGGTCACGGAAGTGCTGTCCGGCATGTCATGCCATACGTTGTGCCATTCGTTACCGCCGATCTTTGTGATCTTGTCGGCAACAACCCAGCCTGCCGATACGACTTCGTTTCTGAATACGGCGTTCGGAACCAGATGTACACCGTCAGAGGATGCACCTTTACAAAATGCCTTGGTAGCGTTCGGCGCATTGAAAATGATGCTCTGGCAGACCATATCTTCTTTGTTGCCTGCGTGAGTGCCGCCCTCATAGCCCGGCATCTTGATCTGATACTGCGTAAAGGTCACTTCATTGTCCGGAATATTAAAGATGATATTCTGTCCTTCGCCCAGGACCAGATGAACCTGTGCGTTGACATCACCGGTTGCGGTAAAGTACTTCGCAAAATCACCGGACTTGAAGGAAATGTAATATGTTCCGGGGCCGTCACCGAGCTTGGTAAGATCAAGTGTGTAGAAATTGTTGTACTGATCCTTTTTTGCATAGGTTGCAAAATCATAGGACGGACGATTGAACAACGTCTGGCTGACCGTTTTCATACGGTTGACCAGATCGGAAACGATCTTCTTCATCTGTTGTTCCGTATAAGTGGTCGTATCAACCGTTACGCCGTTTCTTGTCGGCGGATTGTTATTCGGATTGTACATATTCTGGCCCATTCTTGTAAGGGCCTTCATGGTCGTATAGAGATAAAGATCCGAATCGCTGTTGTTCTCACCGTTCTTTTCATAGATCAGATCGCTTCCGTCGTAAGCAGCGATGATGGAAGTTCCTGCTGCGCCGCCGTTGTTTCTGGAAGACTTCGCGGTATTGTTTCCGTGAAGCAGGCCGACCGCGATCGTTGATTCCAGATCGCCGTCAAGATTCACTTCGTTTGCAACGATACCGTATCCAACGCCGCTGCCGAGGATGGTCTTAAAGGTTTCCGCATCACCGGGCTGCAGTTTGCCGTTCTTGCCTACGACAGCCGTAACGGAGAAGTCGGAAAGCATGAAGTCCACGGTCTCAGCTTCCGCAGATGCAGTATTGTCTACCATCTCCACTTTGATATCGGAAACGGAAATGTCTGTTGCTTCTTCTGTGGTAGCCGTCTCTTCCTTGACTTCGTCCTTCAGGGGAAGATGAACGACCATGAGTTCGGATTCCTCATTGGATCCGATCTCTTCTTCAAGCTGTCTGTTCTTGAACTCGATATTGATCCTGACGGAACCTTCCGCAGGCTGCAGTTCCACACGGTTGCCGTCCGCATCCGTGATAAAGAAGCCGATATCATATAACAGCGTATTATTTTCATTGAGAACAGGGGATTCCTCGGAGGATTCCATTCCCACGATCTCTTCGGAATTGCCGTTCAGCGCCTGCATGTAAGCGTCATAGTTGTATCCTTCGCTGTCCGGCAATACCGGTGTGACGATAAATTCCGCATCATCCGGGATCGCTTTTGCATGCTGCAGTGTCGCGGTAACGGATACCTGATCATCTTCGTACTCGTAAACGCTCTTCTTGCCGTCGGAATAAGCAAAGATCACAGTGGAATCCTCGCGGATCGATTTCCACTTCTCGCCGTCTTCCGTATAGAAATAAGCAAAGCCCGCAGCGCCGGATTCATCCGCCGCAACTTCTTTGCGCTTTAACGCCTTGATGACCTTCTTGTCGATCCTTGCTTCCACATAGGTGTATTTGATGAGTTTAGCGGGTTCTTCCGAAATCTCCACATCCGCTACCGGCGGATTCGTGGCATCATCCAATGCAAGAACGTCACCGTCAAATTCAGGCAGTTCCATATCGGTATAAGCTTCACCGATCTCATCGCCGAATTCGTCCACAATCGTGGCTTTCAGTTCAACCGCCTTGCCTTCGCCTTCAAGATTCCCGCTGCCGTCCATGTTCATGCTCATGCGCAACGCACCGTTCTCGACGGATTCCACAAAGTAGGAAGCTCCGACTTCGTTCGTATTTTCACCTGTTACATATAATTCAAAATCTTCGTTATCTAAATTGGAGAGATAAATGTCTTCTGTGTGGTTGGAAAGGCTGCCGATCACATTGTCCGGCAGGGTTGCGCCGTCATATTTGACAGCCGCATCGGTATCTGCATGCAGATTGTAATACGTGTCATCCGGCAGTCCCGAAGGATCCACGATGATATGCAGTTCCGTATAGCCTGCGCCGTAAACGACATTGCCGTCCACTTCCAGGCTCTTCTTCACTTCCGGCTCGGGAGCGGAAGCAAGCGTGATCTGCGGATATCCGTCCTCACGCATCTCGTAGCTGACCGTCATGCCTTCGGATACCGTATCAACCCAGACTTCAAACGGCTTGTTGTCAAGTCCGCTGATGTTATAGATACCGCCGTTGGCTTTACCCATCCTGCCGTAAAGCACATCATCCATAAACGGGATCGCATCATCCGTATATGCAAGCGCGAAGGAATCATCCTCATTCATCTGATCCGTATTGATGTAGAGTGTAAAATCAGCCACACCGGATACGCTCAGCCTGTCGCTTGAGGCACCCACAGACGCAGAAACAACACCGGCATCCTCTGTGCCCGTGTCCTCAACCGCTTCTGTCGTTTCTTCCTCCGCCGCAGTTTCCTGTGGTTCCTCTGCGACGGCCTCTTCGACCTCTTCCGCGCTTTCTTCGACTGTTTCAGTTTCCGTTTCGGCTTCAGTCTCAGTTTCGGTTACCGTTTCCGCCGTATCTGTCAGAGCCTCTTCGGCTTCCTCAACTACGGCCGTATCTGTCAGAACCTCTTCGGCTTCCTCAACTACGGCCGTTTCATCGGAAGGAGTACCTTCCACTGCGGCGTAAACACTGACTGTGTTCTCCGCCAGCATTGCGACTAACGCCAGCAATGCTATTGATGTTTTCAACCACTTTTTCATACATTCTCTCCTATTCTGTATGACTTGTTGATAGTTTCCCCCTATATTTTTAGATACACTCTCTCACTAGGTTAAGACAACAAAAAAGACCAAAAAGGGGCAGGTTTTTGCAAAAAATATTGTATTTTTTTAAGAACAATCCGATTTTACCTAAAGTTTTTGGACCAGACTCCCGACAAATACCTTTTCCCACAAGTCTTTTCGAGATGATTTCGTGATGTAAGATTATCACATTTGCCATATAATGTCAATTGTTTCTGTTACTTTTTGTACAATATGTGACTTTTGTCCTTTCCTATCTCTTGGGCGGATAAAGATAGCAGTCCACACTGATCCCATGGACAAAGAACCGCTTTTTCCCGGCGCCCGCGCCCGAACAGGTCACAAGCGTAACGGTGTTCTGCTCCTCACTGGTCTTTGTGTCACAGTCATATACCGACATTTCCAGCGCGGTCCTGATATATGCGCGGTACTCTTTCAGTGTCTTGCACACATAATACATCTTGGATTCGGGCGTATCTAAATAGAAGGAATAGATCTTATAACGATAGATCCCTTCTTCCCTGAAAATATAGATATACGGATCCTTATCGTAAAGCTTATGGTTGCTGATGTATTTCCTGAGACTCCCAAACATGGATCCGTTCTTCATGTTATGTCCGTATAGGAACGTATTCCAGCTGGTCAGCTGCGGGTCCACGCTGTAATCCATGAAGATACAGCCGGAACTGTTTTCCTTTCCTTCCAGCGTATGATGCAGATAATATTCATTCTTGGTATCGGACGGCCTTTGTGCGACCGGGTAGCTGATCCCGACCGGTCCGACGTAAACCCAGGCCACAACCTCAGGATTCACGGCTTTGAGTCCTGCAAAATCAATGTTCAGGTTCGGAAAATCGCTTCGCCTGTAGTTGACCTCAAACTTGTATTTTTCATCCTGCGTATAGGTTTGGATCGCTTCGACCATGGCCGCCTCGTCCTCTTCCGACAGCGGTTCCGCCTCTGTGACGAACTGGTCTAAGTCCGCATATTCATCCGTTGCAACCTTATATTCCAGAAACGTTTTCACAAGCATGAAAATCGCAAATATGCCGACCAGGCTTGCAATAACGGTTAGGATGATCTGTTTTTTGGACATCTTACGCCTCCGGATTTCTAGAGTGAGTAATAATGAGTATAACATGTTTCTTTACATAATTCAATTATGTTAACTGTTTTTCGGATCTCTTCTTTTTCCGTCAAGTTCTTTCTTATATAAAAGATACGCCCTGTCTGTTTTCAAATCCAAAATATTGTGATACGATGGGAAGCGAGGCTGGCGTCCGATCCTTTGCGGAAAAAGATGCGGCAGAATGACTACATAATATTATTAAGAAGAAACGGAGAAACGAACTATGATGAAACTGGTACTGATCAGACATGGCGAAAGCGAATGGAACAAGCTGAACCTCTTCACAGGCTGGACGGATGTGGAACTTTCCGACAAAGGACGCGAGGAAGCCAAAAACGCCGGCAAGATCTTAAAAGAGGAAGGTTATGATTTTGACGTATGCTACACTTCCTATCTGAAGCGCGCGATCCACACCCTGAACATCGCTCTTGATGAGATGGACAGAGCATGGCTGCCCGTGATCAAGTCCTGGAAGCTCAACGAGCGTCATTACGGCGCACTGCAGGGCCTGAACAAGTCCGAGACCGCCGAAAAATACGGTGAGGAGCAGGTGAAGATCTGGAGACGTTCCTTTGACGTGAAGCCGCCCGCGCTGGAAGAAAGTGATGAAAGAAGCGCCACAAAGCAGGAAATGTTCCGTGATGTCGACAAGTCCCTGCTTCCCGCTAACGAGTCCTTAGAGACCACGATCGAACGTGTTGTTCCTTATTTCAATGATGTGATCAAGAAGGATATGGAGGCAGGCAAGCGTGTTGTGATTGCTGCGCACGGCAATTCCTTAAGAGCTCTGGTGAAGTATTTCGACAACCTCTCCAGCGACGAGATCATCGGTGTCAACATCCCGACGGCTGTTCCGCTTGTTTACGAATTTGACGATGATTTCAAGGTGATCAGACACTACTACTTAGGCGATCAGGAAGCGCTGCAGGCTAAAATGAATGCGGTTGCCAACCAGGGCAAGGCAAAATAAATACAGTTTATGATCATGCTAAAAAAGCGGGGCCTTTGCCCCGCTTTTTCGTATCAGTTCTGATCCGTCCGGAAGATCCGTTCATAATTATCCACACTAATCTCAACGTTATCATCTCGGATCACCCAGTGCCATATTCCGACATTCTTCTGGTCAAATTCTTCCAGCATGAACTTGTCTGTCGGAAAACTGGTTATATCCGCGCCGTTAAAGATGATCTTATCGTCATCTTCTCTGGGATCCGCCCAGCTGACAAGATGATTGTAGCCGGTGATGCTTCCGTCCTTCGAGCGGTAATACCGGACTTTTCCGTAAAACAGCCGCCTCTTGCTTTCCGGAACACGTCTGGTCCGCTCATTAAAGTCAAAGTATTCCGGTGTATAATAAGCTCTGTACTCGCTGCGATAAGTCGGATTGAAGGTAAAATATGCATAACCCATGAGCAGGCCTATGCCTGACATCCAGGTGGCCGGCTCATAATACTCTGCAGCAAGCATGGGACTGCCGTCTGACGTATCAAATTTTTTGATATAGACCATATCATTTCGCGCGTAGCCGGGAACGGATCCAACATAGGAAATATCGAGTGCGAGTTTTCCGTCTCTGGTATAATTCTTCTGCCTGAGGATGTCATAGCATTTGCTTCTGGCTCTGTCCCAGCTCTCACCCTGGCTCTTATAATAATCCCAGAGATTCGGATTGTAGACGGCCACGCTCTCGATCTCGATCTGACCGTTCACGTTGTTTTCATAGTACCTCTTGAAATGGCACACCTGCACCGAAGGTTCCCCCTCCGGATCGTCATACTCATTGATCAGCTCCTCTATCGCTGTAAGCTTCTCACCGGCGTCGCCATTTTCTGCTTCCGGCGCTTCTCCCAAAAAGTCTGCGTCATCATCATCCCCATAGTCACCGCCCGGCGAGCCCAGCAGGTTCGTTGTACTCTTGCCGTATTCACATACCTCATAGAGCTGGGTTCTGATGTTTGCGGGATCATAGCCCGGCACATTCGGATCAGGATCATCAATGCTGCGCCAGATCTTTTCGTAGACACATCCTTTTCTGGAATCCGGGATATGATCTCCGTTCTTGTCAGGCACGGATGATGTGAAATAGAGTTCCTCACATTTTACCCCGTATGTGAAATTTTCATACATACCGACGATGTTTCCTTCCCGGTCGCAGGTACAATGGATCCCGTAATAATCTGTTTTCAGATTGGCCGGATCCCCGCAGCTCCAGTATTCCGCAAGACCTCTCCTGTCATTATAGGCATCCGTCAGGTCATCTGAAAATGCCTCATCAGCAGCCTCCAGACCGCCAACCGTAAGAGCACCGAGTGCTGCGGCCGAATTATCTGCCGATGCAAGGAACGCTTCTTCAATCTCCGCATAGGTTTCGTGCGTCCCGTTTAAAGCGACGGCAAAGAGTTCCTTCGCATAGGCTGTCAGCATGGAAACGGAACTTTCACTGTATGTTCCGCCGGCAGTATATGCAACGGTCGTCAATTGTGTTGCAAGGCTTCCGTCTGATGCAGCAAACCCGTCATATTTCCTGAAGACAGGTTCTGCGCCCACGGCAAGCGTTGCAAGCTCTGCCGCATCCTCTCCGGCTGTAATGATGATCTGATCCATATCATTATCAAATCCCGATCTTAGAGCGCTTCCCTTTGTCACTTTACCGTTATCCGGTTCCAGAATGACTACGGAGGAATCCTGATCGGAAACAAGCGCAAGATCCGCGCCCTTCGGGTAGGTGGAGAAACCGCCATCTAACAGCACGCCTGCACCGCCGCAGATCCGCACGATCTTATGTGTTTCCCTGACTTTTTCGATCTCTGCAAGAAATGCGGTATCGTTCTGATCCTTATTTTCGTGTTTTGTCGCCAGATCGGTTTCGAGTGCCAGAGCTGCTTCTTCTGCAGTTTTTGCGATATCTCCCGCCTGCAGCGCATAGGCGCTCAACTGCTCGTTTTCTCCCGCAAGTTCATACAGAACGGCAGAAGATATGCGCAGTTTATCGTATGCATCCTTCATGGCATCAAGCCGGCTATTGGCTTCGGCACACACCTCTTCATTCACGGAAACGGCATCATATCTTAGCAGTTGGGCCGTTCTTGTTTCCTGCGTGACCCGGGTAACCGTCACGCCGTCTTCATCCTCTTCTTCCGTTATCACATCTTCCGTGATTTCCACACTGACGATCTCACTGTTCAACGCTTCAAGCGCATCCAGCGTCCTATTTGCAAGGATCAGATCCTTTGTCACTGCCTTAAGGGCTGTGGATGTTCCGGCCGTGAGAACAGGGATATTCACATCATTTTCGCTCTGTGTGATTTCGTTTTCGCCTGCCTGCCTGACAAGCTCCAAGGCATCGCATACCGGTGCCAGCGTGGTCTTATCCACGGCTATGATACGGAATTCAAACAGGTCTCCTCTGCCAAAAGCATCAAACTTCACATCTCCGGACCCGTTAATGGTCTTGAACTTCCTGTCAACGGCCTGTCCGTCTGAGAATGCTTCTGCGATCAGGCCGACGCTGCGGTCATTGGCGTTTCCATCAACCGTGATAGTAAGGCAATGATCCGCCGTGTTAAAAAAGCCCTCCGGCGCGCTTAAAGTAACATTACTGTTTGCGCTTGCCCTGTACCGGATCGCGGCAAACAATATCACGGAGAGCAATGCGGTGTATAAGCAAAACTGCAGCATTCTTTTTGCATTCAGATTCTTTATGATACGCTTCATACTTTGCACTCCTTTCCGTTTATCTTGTCACCGTGATGTAAACGGTGTCCTTCAGCTTTCCGCAGGTGATCGTGACTTTCGCATAACCGCCCTTTTCCGGTTTCGTAAGGGTTGTGGCGCAGATCATTCCGTTTTTGATCTTCACCCCTCCGGAAGCGCTGATCTTAACATTTTTCAGGTCCGTCGAATCGTACGGTGTGAGCATCGCTTCGATCGTACCA
>JAIKWO010000063.1 GCA_024684675.1 Lachnospiraceae bacterium | reverse complement strand
ACCGGGAATGTAGGATGTAACCTCGATTCCGTTGGAAAGACGAACTCTGGCGATCTTACGAAGCGCGGAGTTAGGCTTCTTCGGTGTAGCGGTCTTAACTGCTGTGCAGACACCTCTCTTCTGCGGAGAAGAAGCATCGATTGCCTTCTTGTGCAAAGAGTTGTAACCTTTCTGCAGAGCAGGTGCCGTAGACTTCTTCGCAGATGTCTGGCGACCCTTTCTTACTAACTGGTTAAATGTTGGCATTCTGTTTCACCTCTTTCTGATAAGTAGATATTGATTGAATCTGCATGCACACAAAAAAGAATGCATTCGCATGCACGCTAGACTAGTGTACACTCCCGCATTCCTTTTGTCAATGAAAATTATACGATTAGTAAACGAATTTTGTACTGTAGTTTGTGCCGTCTCCAATGAATGTTTTGAGCTTGGCGGCACTTGAGTTCGCGCCGAACGTCGGATCCATCAAAGACCAGTTCTTTCCATCGAACCGGATGATACCGTTGACCCACCCGCTGTCTTTGATAAAAGTGCTGACCCATGCATGGTACGCCTTACCCGCATAGCCGACTTCCAGCCTCGTGGGAATACCCTGACTGCGCAGCATGCTCGCCATTACCGCCGCATAGTCGAGGCAGATCCCCGCGCCGCTTTTTAAGATCGCATCGGGATTGGATGTGTAGTTCGTCCCGATATTGGCGGCTTTGTCGTAATCATATTTAATATGAGAAGTTACATAATTATATACCGTCGTGACAAGATCGATATCCGTGGTCGCTTTCTTGCCAAAAGCATTCGCCGTCTTCACCACTTCGCTCTTAGCGTTAAAATTTACATACTGATTGGGATACAAATACGGCCCGTATGTATTCCTGATATATACCTTCACGCTTTCCTGCAGCGCCTTTGAATACCTGTTGCCCGTGACATTTTCATAAATTCCGATCTTATATGTGCCGTCTCCCGCAGAAAGCGGGAACACTTCATCTCCGCCGTGCAGATTGTAGGAATAGGTCACGCCGTTGGGACATTCTACCTGAAGCTTCACTTTCTTGTTCTTACCACTGTAGTTTGCGATAAAATAACCTTCCGAGGTATTAGATACATCAATCTTGGCCGGACCGCCGGAAAAAACCGTCTTGCCGCTTTCGGGCATATAAACCCTAGGTGTCGACTTCGCAGTGACACCCACCCCGCACGCCAAAATGCAAAGCGTCAATATGATGATGAACGAAATCCATTTCTTCGTCTTCATATGGTACCTCACATTGATCGCATTTCATGCTGATGCTGAAAGATCAAGACGATCAAAATTTGTGCTATCAGTATATCATTATTTTACCATCTTAGCGATAGCCACGGTCTTCTATTCCTGTTGGTATTATCAGAAGAGGAACTGTAAATCCTCCTCACCGGGAAGTTCAAGTGTATCGTCCAGTTCAAGATTGTCATCAATCACAACCTGCCAGCTGTTCAACTTATAGTACGCGCCATCCCTTGGCGGATAGAGAACTTGCACTTGCACTTCAAGGCGCTGCTGTTTTGTAAGTTCGATCGAAAACTGACTCGACTCGCCCGCCTGTGCAAAATACTCCTGTTCATTCGCGCTCTGTGCCTCAATCTCTTTTAAGGAAACGACAAGATTACCCAGAAACTCTTCCGCTTCACCACATGCTTCGTAGTATTTCATGTTGCGTGCGGCCAGCTTCTTGGACAGATTATAATCCACCTGCGCGCTGACAACGGACAGAACCGCAAATGTCACCAGGCAAAGCACAACAAAGATCAACAGGATGGACGAAGAGCCGACATTTACGCCAAAGCGCCGACGCTTAGTAATGCGGTGCACAATCATCTTTTCTTCCGTTCCCGCTACCGGATTCAAGCCATCAACATTCATCTCTTCGCCTCCCCTCCGACATATTTTGTGATTGGGAGTTCATAGATGATGCTGTCATCCAAAAGGTTTTTCGATGTGATCACGGCATGAAGAAGCGCTTTCTCATCAGCCGGCTCGATTTCCATCGTAATCGCAAATGCCGCATTCTCCCGGCTTTCAAGCAGCTGCCAGTTCGCATCATAAAACTGCGTCTTGCCAAAATCCGCGCCAACAGCATCGCTTCCGTAGAGCGCCTCTGCCATATTCTGGCATTTGATAATACTATGATTGAGCGCAATCGTTTTATTCGTCAGCACGTGCGCTTTTACAAACAATTGTATGCAGGCGGTGCTGGCCATGGAGAAAACCAGAATCGCCAATATGAGTTCCATCAAAAACAGGCTGGAGTTCTTGCGCAAAACTGCGTCCCCCTCTCAACTTCAATCATCACAGTGGGTGGCTACCAGCACCTCCTGTACGGATCCATCCTCTTCCACAACCGTCAGCTTCCACAACTTGCCGTTCACATGCGTCGCTTCAAACGAGCGAACGGGCAAAATATCCGTGCCGGCGTCTGCAGACAGCTGATTGCCTTTTGCTGTAAAAAGTTCTTTCAAGTACCCATCGTATGCGTACAGGTAGGTACTGTATTCTGCTCCATAATATTCCTGCGTTAAAACAAGCGCATTGTTCCCATCAAAATCCTCCACGCTTACGCCGCCTGCAATATCGCCCTGACGGATCTTCTCCGTGAGATATGCTGTCGTCGTGCGCAGATTGAAATTATCATTCATACGGTCAACCGTCTTCTTGTAGACGCCGGATCCGATCAGGATCAGCATCAGTGCCGACAGGGCAAATACAAAGAAAAGCCCCAGCACGAACAGAAAGTCAACAATATGACCGGATTCGTTCCTGATCTTTTTCATTCAGACTCCTCCCCCACACGCAGGATCGTGATGTCCGGCATGATATTGGAGCCGACCGGCTTATAATCCACAAAGAATGTCTCTTCATCATAGATCAGGCCGTAATGCTCTTTGATATAATCCAGGCTCGGCGGATAGAATCCTTCCACCGCATAGCAATGAAGCACATCTCTCTCCAATGCCGTCCGCAGGCTTTCCTGCTGCTTTTCGATCGTCGTCCGGCTCACGCCCCGGATTCCGAAAAGAAACAATACCAGTAAAGCAGCAAAAGCCACATAACTCAAGTGGATATGTGATAGGATATCAGCCTTTCTCACTTTTCTCATAATCGCTTCCTTATCCGATCGCACTCATGATGCCCATCAACGGCAGGATCACAGATAAAAGGATCAAACCGACAAACAGGGAAAGCACAATAACAAGCGTAGGTTCCAGTGTGGAGATAATCGAACGAATCTTATCGTCCGTATCCTCTTCATAGTGTGCGGCAATCTTCTGCATGACTGCATCAAGCGAACCGGCCTTGAATCCGATCACGGCCATCTGGGTATAGAACGCGGAAAATATTGCTGATTTTTTCAGGGAATCGGCAAAGGTATTGCCTTCCTGCAAAAGTGCCTTGCATTTATCGATCTTCTTCTCCATTGTCTTGTTCTCAACAAGTTCGTGAATCAGATCAAGGCTTTCGTACGTATCAAGCCCGCTCGATAAGGTCAGCGCCATCCCGCTTGCAAAACGACCGGACGCAATAGAATCACTGAACCGGCGATAAAATGGGAAAAGACCGAGAAAGCACCTGAAACCTGTTTTGACCGCTTTGGATCTGGATAAGCAGATCATAAATACGATCACAACAGCGAGCCCGATGATCAACGCTACGGAATAGCGGCTCAAAGCATCGCTTACACGTAGAAGCTGCGCTGCAAATCCCGTCATCTGCGTGCCCAGCTGAGAGAAAACCTGATTGAAGATCGGCAAGACTTTGACGATCAGTACAAGCACGACAAGGATCATCATCCCTACCATTATGAGAGGGTATCGAAGCGCATCTCGGATACTCTTACTGATCTCCTCCTCGCGCTCGTAGTACTCTGCGAGCGAACGCATGATATCGGAAAGATGTCCGGATTCCTCGCCCAGTGCGATCATGGATAATACATATTCCGGGAATCTGCCTGTAGACTTGATCGCCGTGGCAAAACTACCGCCTTCCATGCAGGTGTCAAAGATCTGTTCGATAAGTTCGTGCGTAGCCGTATTCCGCTCCGTATCCTGCAAAAGGATCTCCATGCCATTCATCGGTGTGATGCCTGCCTGCAGCAGATAAAACATCTGGGAACAAAATGATGCAATCTCCCTGTTGGATAAAGGTTTTGTCGCCATACTCCGTTTCCCCCGTCAGCAATTCCGTTCATAACGCCCTCCCGCATAACTCTCTCTTTGTGGTAGGGTTTTTGTTATCGTTTAAATATTTTTCTTTATTCTGCTCTTTCTCGAATATTTTATCAAAACGCACAGCCTGCCGCAACCATCTAGCATGCGCAAAAAATATCCCCAAGGATCAAAATCCTCAGGGATATTTCAGATCTTATTCTTCTGTTTCAGTTGCTACAGCTTCCTCTGTCTCTACTTCTTCCGTTTCCACTTCGTCTACGATCTCTTCGGATTCTTCATAGTCATCCTCGATCGTAATGGATTCGTGAAGGTTCGCATCTGTGGAGAGGTTTACGTTGCGGTAACGCTTCATGCCGGTACCTGCCGGGATCAGCTTACCGATGATAACATTCTCCTTCAGACCGATCAGGTTATCAACCTTACCCTTGATCGCAGCTTCCGTCAGGACCTTGGTGGTCTCCTGGAAGGATGCTGCAGAGAGGAAGGAGTTGGTTGCAAGTGCTGCCTTGGTAATACCAAGCATTACCTGCTTACCTTCAGCCGGCTCTTTGCCTTCTGCGATGAGCTGTTCGTTCATATCTTCGAAATCAAGTACATCTACAAGTGTGCCCGGAAGGAATTCCGTATCACCGTTGTTCTCGATGCGGATCTTCTTGAGCATCTGACGTACGATTACTTCGATATGCTTATCACTGATATCTACACCTTGCAGACGGTATACACGCTGTACCTCACGGAGCATGTAATCCTGAACTGCACGGATGCCTTTGATACGCAGAAGGTCGTGCGGGTTAACGCTACCTTCTGTCAGCTCGTCGCCGGCTTCCAGAACAGCGCCGTCCATTACCTTGATACGGGAACCATAAGGAATCAGGTATGCTTTGCTCTCACCTGTCTCCTCGTTGGTGATCACGATCTCGCGTTTCTTCTTGGTATCACGAATCTCAGCCTTGCCGCCGAACTCTGCGATGATCGCAAGACCCTTCGGCTTACGTGCTTCAAAAAGCTCCTCTACACGGGGAAGACCCTGTGTGATATCATCGCCGGCAACACCACCGGTATGGAATGTACGCATGGTCAACTGTGTACCGGGCTCACCGATCGACTGTGCCGCAATGATGCCGACTGCTTCGCCGACCTGAACCGCCTCACCGGTTGCCATGTTCGCGCCGTAGCACTTCGCGCAGATACCGTTGTGGCAGCGGCAGCCGAGGATCGTACGGATCTTAACGGCCTTAACGGGCTCGCCTTTTTCATCAACGCCGACGGAAAGGATCTTAGCCGCACGGCTCGGTGTGATCATATGATTCTTCTTTACAATGACATTGCCGTCTTTGTCTTTGATCTCTTCACAGGTAAATCTGCCGGTGATTCGATCTTTCAGGCTCTCGATGGTCTCTTTGCCGTCCATGAATGCCTTTACAACCATGCCCGGAATCTCTGCTCTGTTCTCGGAGCAATCCGTCTCGCGGATAATGAGTTCCTGAGATACATCGACCATTCGACGTGTCAGGTAACCGGAGTCAGCTGTACGGAGCGCCGTATCGGACAGACCTTTACGAGCACCGTGTGCGGACATGAAGTATTCCAGTACGTCCAGACCTTCACGGAAGTTGGACTTGATGGGAAGTTCGATCGTACGACCGGTCGTATCCGCCATCATACCACGCATGCCGGCCAGCTGCTTGATCTGCTGGTTGGAACCACGGGCACCGGAGTCCGCCATCATGAAGATGTTGTTGTATTTATCGAGTCCTGCAAGCAGAACGTCTGTCAGTTCCTTATCGGTTTCGTTCCATGTCTCAACGACTGCGCGATAGCGCTCTTCTTCCGTAATAAGACCTCTTCTGTAGTTCTTGAAGATCTCATCTACGGTAGCCTGTGCTTTTGCAAGCATCTCAGGCTTCTGCGCAGGAACGGTCATATCGCTGATGGATACGGTCATAGCCGCTTCCGTCGAATAGTGATAACCCGTTGCCTTGATATCGTCAAGTACTTCCGCTGTCTTGGAAGCGCCATGGATGTTGATAACACGCTCAAGAATCTGCTTTAAGCCCTTCTTGCCTACGTGGAAATCGATCTCCGGAAGGAGTGCATTCTCTTCGATGCTTCTGTCTACGAAGCCAAGGTCCTGCGGAAGGATCTCGTTGAAAAGGACACGGCCGAGGGTCGTCTCAACAACCTGACTGATCTTCTTGCCGTTCCACTCACCGTGGCGGCGAACATAGATCTTCTGATGCAGCGTGATCTCCTTGTTCTCGTGTGCAAGGATCGCCTGGTTCAGGCTCGGGAAGTAGTGACCGATCAGATCCTGGATCGTACAAGCGACGATACGGTTTCTTTCAGGGTCAACACAAACCTTTACGATAGAACCGGGCTCAAGAGCCGTCAGCTTCGCGCTCTTCTTTTCATCGTTCTTTACATCCTGATATGCACGGAATGCTTCGATCGCTTTTTCAGGGCTTTCATACTCCGCAACGATCTCTTTCTCGCGCTCCGTACCGATATAGTTCACATATTTGTGCATGGTCAGGTAGTAGATACCAAGGACCATATCCTGTGAAGGAACCGCAACTGGGCCACCATCCGAAGGCTTTAAGAGGTTATTCGGGGACAGAAGCAGGAATCTGCACTCTGCCTGCGCCTCTACAGACAAAGGAAGGTGAACAGCCATCTGGTCGCCGTCGAAGTCAGCGTTGAACGCTGTACATACGAGCGGATGCAGCTTGATCGCTTTACCTTCAACAAGGATGGGCTCGAACGCCTGAATACCAAGTCTGTGCAGTGTAGGTGCACGGTTCAGCATAACAGGATGCTCTGTGATGACTTCTTCGAGAACGTCCCATACCTGATTATCCAGTCTTTCGACCAGTTTCTTTGCGTTTTTGATATTCTGGGAGATGCCGCGCGCTACAAGTTCCTTCATTACGAAGGGTTTGAAGAGCTCGATCGCCATCTCTTTGGGAAGACCGCATTGGTAGATCTTAAGTTCGGGACCTACGACGATAACGGAACGGCCGGAATAGTCGACACGCTTACCCAGCAGGTTCTGACGGAAACGACCGGACTTACCTTTCAGCATATCAGACAGAGATTTAAGTGCTCTGTTGCCGGGGCCCGTAACCGGACGTCCGCGTCTGCCGTTATCGATCAGCGCATCAACCGCTTCCTGCAGCATTCTCTTCTCGTTACGGACAATGATATCCGGTGCACCGAGTTCAAGAAGTCTCTTCAGACGGTTGTTTCTGTTGATGATCCTTCTGTACAGATCATTTAAGTCGGATGTTGCGAATCTGCCGCCGTCGAGCTGTACCATCGGACGAAGATCGGGCGGAATAACCGGAACCACATCCAGGATCATCCATTCCGGTCTGTTACCGGACTCGCGGAAAGCTTCTACAACTTCCAATCTCTTTACAATTCTTGCTCTCTTCTGACCGGAAGACTCCTTAAGACCCGCCTTCAGTTCTTCTGCTTCCGCGTCCAGATCGATCGCTTTTAACAATTCTTTTACGGCTTCCGCGCCCATTCCGACACGGAATTTGTTGCCCCACTGCTCCTTCGCATCCTGGAATTCGCGTTCGGAGAGAACCTGCTTATACTGAAGGTCGGTCTCCCCCGCATCCAGTACGATGTAGGAAGCAAAGTAAAGTACTTTTTCCAGAATTCTCGGAGACAGATCGAGAATCAGACCCATTCTGCTCGGAATTCCCTTGAAATACCAGATATGAGAAACGGGTGCGGCCAGCTCGATGTGACCCATACGCTCTCTACGAACGCTTGCCTTCGTTACCTCAACGCCGCAGCGGTCGCAGATAACGCCCTTATATCTGATCTTTTTATATTTACCGCAGTGACACTCCCAGTCTTTGGAGGGTCCGAAGATTTTCTCACAGAAGAGGCCTTCCTTTTCAGGCTTTAACGTTCTGTAATTGATCGTCTCAGGCTTGGTTACCTCGCCTTTGGACCACTCTCTGATCTTTTCCGGGGATGCCAGCTTGATCTTGATGGCATCAAATGTCCTCGGTTGTGTAATTTGATTCAGTGTATCTGACATTTATGGCACTCCTTCCACTTTATGTCCGCTTGGACAGTTCACAATCGCAGTTACTCGATATCGTCGTCACCGAAATCGTCGTCGATATCATCCACTTCCTCGTCATCAGCGCTGACGAGTTCGCCGTCTTCATCAAATTCCTGCTTCTGGTAGCCCATGGAACCGAAGGATTCTTCTTCGCGGTTGTAACCGTGATTGCTTCCTTCCATCTCGAACCGGAAATCGGTATCGCTGTAGTCCACTGTCTCCATAATGTCGACTTCCGTCTGATCGTCGCGCAGTACGCGGACATCCAGACCGAGGGACTGCAGTTCCTTGAGCATAACCTTGAAGGACTCGGGAATGCCGGGTTCAGGGATATTATCGCCTTTGATGATCGCCTCATACGTCTTGACACGACCGACAACATCATCCGACTTAACAGTCAGGATTTCCTGCAGTGTATAGGATGCACCGTAAGCTTCCAGTGCCCAAACTTCCATTTCACCGAAACGCTGTCCGCCGAACTGTGCTTTACCGCCCAGAGGCTGCTGCGTTACGAGGGAGTACGGACCCGTGGAACGTGCATGGATCTTATCATCAACCAGATGGTGAAGTTTCAGGTAATGCATGTGGCCGATGGTTACCGGGCTGTCAAAGTATTCACCGGTACGACCGTCACGCAGTCTGACTTTACCGTCTCTGGAGATCGGAACACCCTTCCAAAGCTTTCTGTGGTCTCTGTTCTCGGACAGATACTGCATTACTTCGGGAAGGAGCTCTGCTTTGTGCTTCTTCTCAAATTCTTCCCATTCCAGGTTCACGTAGTCGTTCGCCAGGTCAAGGGTATCCATGATATCATTCTCGTTCGCGCCGTCGAAGACAGGTGTCTCAACGTTGAAACCGAGTGCCTTTGCAGCCAGGGAAAGGTGGATCTCCAATACCTGACCGATATTCATACGGGAAGGTACTCCCAAAGGATTCAGAACGATGTCCAGAGGACGGCCGTTCGGAAGGTAAGGCATATCTTCTACAGGGAGAACGCGGGAAACGACACCCTTGTTACCATGGCGACCCGCCATCTTATCGCCGACAGAAATCTTTCTCTTCTGTGCGATGTAGATGCGAACTGCCTGGTTCACGCCGGGCGGAAGCTCGTCGCCGTTTTCTCTTGTGAATACCTTGGCATCCACTACGATACCGTACTCGCCGTGCGGTACCTTTAAGGAAGTATCTCTAACTTCACGCGCCTTCTCACCGAAGATCGCACGAAGGAGTCTCTCTTCTGCCGTCAGCTCCGTCTCACCCTTCGGGGTTACTTTGCCGACAAGGATATCACCGGCACGAACTTCGGCACCGATTCTGATGATGCCGCGCTCGTCCAGATCTTTTAATGCTTCGTCGCCGACGCCGGGAACATCACAAGTGATCTCTTCCGCACCCAGCTTAGTGTCACGCGCTTCTGCTTCATACTCTTCAATATGAACGGAAGTATAAACATCTTCCTGTACAAGTCTCTCGCTTAAGAGAACAGCATCCTCGTAGTTGTAGCCTTCCCAGGTCATGAAACCGATCAGCGGGTTCTTACCGAGAGCAAGCTGTCCCTGCGATGTGGAAGGGCCGTCTGCGATCACCTGTCCTGCTTCCACGTGGTCGCCCTTGAATACGATGGGCTTCTGGTTGTAGCAGTTGGACTGGTTGGAACGCGAGAACTTGGTCAGGTGATACTGAACCTCTTCTCCGTCATCATTCTTAACAGTGATCAGATCGGAGCATACGTATGTAACAGTACCTGCCGCCTTTGCAACCACGCAGACACCCGAATCGACTGCTGCCTTCGGCTCCATACCTGTATTCACAACAGGCGCTTCCGTAAAAAGAAGCGGAACGGCCTGACGCTGCATGTTGGAACCCATCAGCGCACGGTTCGCATCGTCGTTCTCAAGGAACGGGATCAGTGCCGTTGCAACGGAGAATACCATCTTCGGAGACACATCCATGTAATCAAACATGGTCTTCGGATATTCCTGTGTCTCTTCACGATAACGACCGGATACGGAATTCTTGACAAAATGCCCATCCGCATCAAGCTGTTCGTTCGCCTGCGCTACGTGATAATTATCTTCTTCGTCCGCTGTCATGTAGACGACTTCGTCGGTTACGCGCGGATTCTCCGGATCACTCTTGTCGATCTTACGATAAGGAGCCTCTACGAAACCGTATTCATTGATCCTTGCATAGGAAGCAAGGGAGTTGATCAGACCGATGTTCGGACCTTCAGGGGTCTCGATCGGGCACATTCTGCCGTAGTGAGAGTAGTGTACGTCTCGAACCTCGAATCCGGCACGATCTCTTGAAAGACCACCGGGGCCGAGTGCGGAAAGACGTCTCTTATGTGTCAGCTCACCGAGCGGGTTGTTCTGGTCCATGAACTGGGACAGCTGGGAGGATCCAAAGAATTCCTTCACGGCAGCCTGTACCGGCTTAATGTTGATCAGAACCTGCGGAGATACTTCTTCCGTATCGTGTGTCGTCATACGCTCACGAACGACTCTCTCCAATCTGGAAAGACCGATCCTGTACTGGTTCTGCAGAAGCTCGCCGACCGCACGGATACGTCTGTTGCCAAGGTGGTCGATATCGTCATCGTTACCGAGGCCGTATTCCAGATGGATATTGTAGTTAATGGAAGCAATGATGTCTTCCTTTGTAATGTGCTTCGGAATCAGCTCATGAACACTTCTCTTGAGAGCGTCCGCAAGTGCGGCCTCATCATCGCCGTGCTCTTCAATGAGCTGCGCCAGGGCAGGATAGTAAACAAGCTCTTTGATGCCCAGTTCCTTAGGATCGCAGTTTACGAAGTGACGAATATCTACCATCATGTTAGAGAGTATCTTGACATTGCGCTCTTCTGTCTGGATATATACATAAGGAACAGCCGCATTCTGGATCTCGTCTGCCAGCTCCGCCGTAACCTTTGTGCCCGCTGCAGCGATCACTTCGCCGGTCATCGGATCCACAGCATCCTCTGCAAGGATCTGGTGACGGATCCTGTTGCGGAACATTAATTTTTTATTGAATTTATAACGTCCAACTTTTGCAAGATCGTATCTTCTGGGGTCGAAGAACATCGCGTTGATCAGGCTCTCTGCGCTTTCCACGGAAAGAGGCTCGCCGGGACGGATCTTTTTGTACAGCTCTAACAGACCTTCCTGATAGTTCTCAGCAACGTCCTTGGTAAAGCTTGCCTCGATCTTCGGCTCGTCGCCGAAAAGCGCGCGGATCTCTTCATTGGTGCCGACACCGAGAGCACGGATCAGAACGGTGATTGGTACCTTTCTCGTTCTGTCGACACGAACATAGAAAATATCATTGGAGTCGGTCTCGTACTCAAGCCATGCACCACGGTTCGGGATGACGGTGCAGGAGAAGAGTCTCTTACCGATCTTATCGTGATCGATCGCATAGTAGATGCCCGGGGATCTGACCAACTGGCTGACGATAACACGTTCAGCGCCGTTGATCACGAAAGTACCCGTCTCTGTCATAAGCGGAAGGTCGCCCATAAAGATCTCATGTTCACTGATCTCTTCCTTTTCCTTATTGTACAGACGGACTTTCACTTTCAGAGGGGCTGCGTATGTAGCGTCTCTCTCTTTACACTTCTCGATCGTGTTCTTGTTGGCAGGCATCTCATCCTTGCACAACTCAAAATCAACGAATTCGAGACTCAAATGACCACTGTAATCGGCGATCGGAGAGATGTCGTCGAAGACTTCTTTCAATCCCTCATCCAGAAACCACTGATAGGAGTCCTTCTGGACCTCGATCAGGTTGGGCATTTGCAGTACCTCTTTTTGTCGCGAATAACTCATACGTACGTTCTTACCGTTGCCGGCAGCCGCAGGACGTATTCTGTTCTTTTCCATTGACATTTCACCCCGTTCTTCTATGATCTTGCACTGT